>CAYXKO010000315.1:0-3666 GCA_964465435.1 uncultured Saprospiraceae bacterium
GCCGGTGTGCGAGCGGCGCGTAGATATAGGAAGTTTCAGCTGCGATCTTAAGCTGCTTGTGTTTGGGCATGCCATCGATGGTCCTCAAATTGTGCAGACGATCTGCCATCTTAATGAGGATGACCCGTACGTCATCCACCATGGTGCTGAGCACCTTCTTAAAATTTTCGGCCTGCGGTGACTCAACGTTGTATAAACCATCCAGTTTGGTCAAACCATCCACGATCCGGGATATTTTGGGACCGAATATTTGTTCGACCTGGCCCAGGGTCGCCGGGGTATCCTCGACCACATCGTGCAGGATCGCAGAAATGACCGATTTATAGCCCAAACCCATTTCCTCAAAACAAATTCTGGCCACCTCCAAAGGGTGGGTGATGTAGGGCTCGCCGGACTTGCGCCTCTGGCTCTCATGGTAGGCCAGGGCAAATTCAAAGGCTTTACGGATTTCCTTTCTCTCTTCCTGAGAGATGTCGGCATGCCGCATGGCGCGTAGCAGCCTCCTGTAGGCACTGCGAATCAACAGCAAATCCTCATGGGGCCAGGGATAAGGAGGCGGGAGGATCAGATCTTCGGCAATTGTATTCATGGATCACAAAAATAACCAGGAAAAGATAAAAACAAAATCCCACCTGGAAAGAGCTGAGAAAATAAAGATTTTATACATATGAAAATATATTAATATTTATTCATCTGAATTTGCGCACACAAACTCAGCAAGCTGAATTATTTGTCCCTCATTTTACTACTTGACGGCATACCGCTAAACATTTTTGAGAATAAGACATTACATTTGCGCAGTTTTTGCGGATGTGGTGAAACTGGCAGACACGCTAGACTTAGGATCTAGTGCCGAAAGGTGTGTGGGTTCGACTCCCTCCATCCGCACTTATCACTTTAATCAGTCCTGATCATTCAGGTCCCAATTCCCTTACCATACATACCCATATGAACGTAAGTTATTCATCCTTAGGTACCAACCACGGACAACTGCACATTAAGCTCGAGGATCAGGACATCCTCCCTCAGGTGCAGGACAAATTGAAAAAGCTCAGAAAAAATGCACACATCAAAGGATTCAGACAAGGCGCTGCTCCTGAATCCCTGATCAAAAAACTGTACGGCCAGTCGGTTGAATCGGAAGTAATCGAAAAACTTCTCAACGATGGGATAACCAATTACCAGAAGGACAACAACGTACATTTTCTTGGCGATTTGCTGCCCATTCGCGAAAACTCCGATGATTCATCCAGTGGCGATCACCAGTATAATTTTGAAGTGGGCATCACTCCAGCCTTTGACTTAAAAGAAGTCCTGGAAAATACCACCGTAGACAAGTTGCAGGTAGAGATCACCGATGAGATGCTTCAGGAAGAGCTCGAGCAGATCAAGACCCGCTATGGAAAAGAGCACGATACGGAAAACGGCGTGGTCGAACGGGGTGATTACCTGGTCCTGGAGGCCACTGAGCTCGAAGGTTCAGAGCCTAAGGAAGGCGGAATCGCATCAGAGTTCAATGTTTTGGCGGATGACACGGTTTCCAATGATTTTCTCGATGCAGTCATTGGAAAAACTACCGGTCATGAGTTTGAATTTGAAATCAGAAGGATAGATCCCTCCATGGAGGAAAAAAGTGTCAGGAAGTATTTCCTCAAGCTTGCAGACGGGGATGACCGGGATTTCAACCCTGGCTTCAGAATCAGGATCAAATCGCTTAAAAGATACCACAAGGCCGAGATAGGAGAAGAACTATTCAAAAACCTGTACGGACCTCAGGAAGAATATAATTCTGTCGAGGACTTCGAAAAGAGGATCAGAGAAGGGATGGCAAAGTATTATTCGGTGGAATGCGATAAGATCCTTGAAATTGACCTGAACAAGACTTTGTTCAAGAATATGTCCCTGCCCTTTCCGGACTCTTTTTTGAGGAAGTGGCTGCAAAGTTCATTTGAAGAATGGGCCAATAAAAAACCGAGCACATTCGATCACGATCTATATCACTTCAAGGAAGGTCTTACATGGCAACTGATACGAGATCAGATCACTGCAGAACAAAACATCAGACCCGGTGTGGACGAAGTTGT
The DNA here is from genome assembly GCA_964465435.1 of uncultured Saprospiraceae bacterium. Classification (GTDB taxonomy): domain Bacteria; phylum Bacteroidota; class Bacteroidia; order Chitinophagales; family Saprospiraceae; genus Vicinibacter. The sequence continues at coordinate 2,085 of CAYXKO010000315.1, forward strand.
GAACTCATGGATCAACCAGATGAGATCGAGCTATCCCGGACTTGATTTCCCGATGGCGCAATGGTACGAATTTGCGGCCAGGGCACTCAAGGACGAGTCCAAATACAGACAGGCTCTGCTCGGGGTGATCAATGACCGATGCTTTGAATGGCTTAAAACACAGGTAAAGGTCCAGGAAAAACCGGTCACCATTGAAGAATTCAGGGAAAAGGTCAAAACCATCAACAGCCACGCAGACCATTTTCACGGAGAAGAAGAGGACGAGCACGGAGCCGGACACCACCACTAATTGTCAAATTGAAATGAACTGCCAGCTGTGAAACCCTCAGCGCGGTCAGATTGTTATTCCAAATAAAAAAATCGCAATGCACTCAAAAGACGAATTTAAAAAATACGCCACCAGGCATTTGGGCATGTCCACCATGCATCTGGAAAAATACATGGAAGCCACCGCGCCCAACATCAAGTCATTTACCCCTACTGTCATCGAAGAGCGGCAAATGAACATTGTAGGCATGGACGTTTTTTCACGCCTGATGATGGACCGGATCATTTTTATGGGGGTCCCCGTGAATGATTATGTGGCCAATGTGATTCAGGCGCAACTCCTGTTTCTGGATTCTGTGGACTCCAGAAGAGATATCCAGATGTACATCAACAGCCCGGGTGGATCAGTCATAGACGGCCTGGGTATCTACGACACCATGCAATATGTCAATCCCGATGTGGCCACAATCTGTACGGGACTGGCTGCCTCCATGGGAGCCGTTTTGCTGTGTGCCGGAGTGAAAGGCAAAAGAACCTGCCTGAAGCACAGCAAGGTAATGATCCACCAACCTTCCGGGGGGATGCAGGGTCAATTCAAGGACATGGAAATCTCCTACAACCTGATCAAGTCCATGAAGTCTGAACTATATGAGATCATGGCGCACCACACGGGCCAGACCTCTGAAAAAATCGAACTTGACTGCGACCGGGACAACTGGATGACCGCAGAGGAGGCCAGAGAATATGGCCTCGTGGACGAGGTGCTGATCAGGACCAAAGCTCAATAATCGGGTATGTCAAAATCTTCTGGTGATCAGAAACTTTTTTGCTCCTTTTGCGGAAGGGAGAACAAGGATGTAATGGTCATGGTCCAAGGCGAGGATGTCGCAATTTGCGACCAATGCGTGCTCCAGGCTTCGGTGATCGTCGAGCAGGAAATCGGACCTTCCAATAAAATCAACGCAAAGAACAAGTTTGCGCTTCCGGCCAATTTCACTCCCAGGAAGATCAAGGATTTTCTGGACGAATATGTGATCGGACAGGAATCCGCTAAAAGAACGCTGGCTGTTGCCGTTTACAACCACTACAAGCGTCTGAGCCTGCCCAAGGACTCTGAGGTTGAAATCGAAAAATCCAACGTCCTTTTCATCGGGCCGACCGGTTCAGGAAAAACACTGATGGCGAAGACGCTGGCAAAAATGCTGGACGTACCCTTCGCCATTGTGGACGCCACTGCCTTTACAGAGGCCGGCTACGTCGGGGAGGACGTAGAAGGGATGCTGAGCCGGTTGTTGCAGAACTGCAACTACGATAT
>CAYXKO010000316.1:0-3645 GCA_964465435.1 uncultured Saprospiraceae bacterium
ATAAAGTACCTCGCCTTCCTTGAAATCGTTCAGGCGCGACTTAAAGAAGTTGTTCAGGATTATGGGATTGTCAGAATCGCGATCCAGGACAGCGACCAGGTCATGTCCAATGCTGTTTCCTGTTATGTTTATACCCATGTCATCCGTAAGCTTCGCAAATATTTTTGGGTTGTTGTCTGTGATTCCTCCGGATACGAATTGATCGTTATTCATGTAAAGACTCACAACTGGAGGATTGTCCTGGCCAATTTGCTGGGATGAAACTCCGCCTATGACGAGTGAGTTGTCGAATCCTGCGGCATCAGTTTGTTTCAGGTCAGAAGCGTAAAGGCTTAGCTTTCCCTGCCCAAATGAGTAATTGATGTCTTTAGGCACAATAAATGTAAATTCCCATTCGCCATTTTTCACTTCGGCATTGCCCTTGAAAACAATGTTTTTTTGAACCTTGAAGTTCTGTACGCGACTTCCCCCGTCATTGGCCCGTGTTTTCAGATCGATGGCCTTGTCAAAGATGGTTGCATAAAGGATTCCATTAAAATCAGTTATTTTATCCTTATTGCTGTTTATCACCTTGCCTTTAAGGGTAACTGAGCTGAGCGCCTTTAAAGTGTCGGCATTTTGACCGATTGGCTTGCCGTTGACTGAGTCTAAAACCACTTCGTTGACAGGGTAGGCCAATGTTTGCGAGGGATCTCCAAACAGTAGAAATTTCCGGGCATTTGCAGTAAATCCGCCCCCTGAGTTGGCGTTCTTGGATTTGGCCAGTATTTCTCCAAGAGTATAGTATTTTCCATTGGACTTTTCTCTGACAAATCTGAAAACTGAATTAGTCAGCTGGTAATTGTCATTGGCATAAACGGGTCTCACTGTCGAATACAGAGCCACTGTGCCTCCCCGCAACAAGGTGGTCTGTTGCCCCGCACTGGTGATTTTTGGATCATCAAATGTCGTAAAAGTGCACGTGGCAGTGATCATCAAGAATAATTTCTCCTGATTATCCCAGGTATTGATATCCGGGATCTGCAAAACCCTTTCCTGGGCAAGACCTGTCGGACCTCCGTGCCCCAGGTAGGTGACGATCAGATTACCGGCAAAAACAGATGCATTGATCGCTTTATTGACCTCGGGATACCTTTCTCCTCCTGGTGTGGTCACCTGCTCAAATGCATCCAGATAGACCTTTTCGTGGTTATACAGGGGGTCTTGTGCGGCAAAATCATCCGACACCCTGTTAATATCCGACATGTGAATATTGCTGTCTTCGTCATCTCCAATAAACAGCAATTTAAGACGCCAGTCCTCCATCGTGCCGGCATCGGTATCGTACTTAATGATTTTGTCCACCTGCCGTGAAGCTTCGTCTTTGGTTCTGGCCAAAATGCGTCCCACAAAAATATCCAGAAGCCCGCTCAGGTTTTGTCCCTCATTGTTATCTAACAGGGCATAATAATCGTCGGTGGGGAATCCGTCGATGGGGTTCAAAGATTCGGATGTCTGAAAAGTGGGTACCAAATTCTGATCGGACACCCTGTTGTTGATATGGCGGTAATCGTAACTGGAATTGCCGATGAGAATCAGGTATTTAAAAGAGGGATTCCTGTTGTAGAGCATTTTGACGAAATCGCGCAATGCTGTGGGATCCTTGGAACCACTGCCAAACTCATGATAAACCTGGTCAATGGAAACCATGGCTCCGCTGAGTTTGGAAAACGAGCTACGGTGGTTTAGGAGTTTTTCAGCTTCGGATTTGAATATTTCAGGATATACAATGACAAAATCAAGGCCGTCCAATCCATGAATATTCTGGTTGGCAACCGTTCCTGAGTATTCAGGTGATGGATAATTTGATGTCTGCTGAAACACCAGGTAAGACTTTTTTACAGAACTGCTCTGGTCTGTAAAAATAAGGCTGTTGGCACTGGTCCTGGTTGGTATTTCTCTGGGTCTGAGCGGGTCGCTGATATCCCAGGCCAGCATGCCCGGCAATCCGCCATTTTCAATGGTATAACTCGTGCTTGGAAATGTAGAGGAAAGCGGATCAAAAACAAACATGGGCTCGTAGTTCCATATATATTTCCTCCATGCGGTCACTTGAACGAAGTCCAGCCATCCATTTGAATTGCTGCCATTGTCGGGGAAGGTCAATTTCAATTTAACGATTTCCTCCTCCGGGTCAAATTCTTCATTGATGCTGTTTAGGGCAGCATATGTACTTGTACAGGAATAATTTATGGTCCCTAAAAATTTGGTAAAGCTTTGGGTTCCGACATCCGTCTTAAGCTGTGTGGAGCGGTTTGAACGGGAAGCAAAACTGATTTTAAGTTTTGCTTTTCTATCTTTTACAATGTTTGGAAAACTAAAAGTATTGCCCAAATCCAGTGTCCTGCTGTTGCTCAGGTCTTCTCCAAACCACATTTGGCCCGTTCCATGCGTGCAGTCCCCTAATTCAAGTAAATTGTAAAGTTCTTTTTGATAATGAATACATAATTGTCCTGAATTGGACTGATAATCTCCGTTTTCTATATAATTGGATTTTTGAACCCTAAGCCCCGGGTTGTTATCGATCTTAATGAAATAATACGATTTAAAACTATAGGGATTTTTAGTCATGCTGAAATCCCCGGTAGATTCATCATAACTTAGTAAATCTGGTCCCGTAGCGTAAAATAACAGATAATCCTGGTCATTAAAAACGCCGTCTTCGGCTCCTGAAACAAAAATGTGGTTTTCTGCCAGATCGTCTTCCCTTTTTGCTGAATTGGCTTCAGGCAGCTTGGTACCTCCATTTCCATAAATATGAATGTTGTTGGGATTGATGCTGCTTGCACTGATTTTCAGGTTTTTCTCCAAATATGCCTTGTCTATTTTGTAAATCCCGGGTTTATCCACGGCAATTTTATGAATGATGCCTTTTTCCAGGACCGAATTCCGCGTATTTTCAGGCATCGCAGCCAGTATTGTTGGGCTTGTTTCCAAGATTTGCACTGACAAGGAATAGTGTTTTAACCTTTCATATGCTCCATTTATATTTTGGCGAACGGGAATAAGCGTCAGGATGGCTTTCTTTTGACCGCGTTCCTGGTAATATTCAATTTTTGTTTCAAATTCGTTACTCAGGACTGGATTGGGTTCCAGATTGCTCATCGGGTTTGGTCTCAATGTGTCAATTTCGATGGGGGAGAGTGAAACAACGCACTCTTGCCCGGAAGTAATATCATACTCCTTTCTTATAACGGGAATTCTTGGGTCTTTGGAGTATCTGTGTGCATTTGCAAAACTGCCCAGGGGGGTATCAAGCTCTTTTTCTTGAAACTTTTCGCTTTTTGTCCAATTCAACTTTTCAATCACTTTGTAATTTTGTTGAGCGGATACCAAAACAGGCAGGAAAAGAAACAGTGCTTTTATTTTTACTTTCATAACAGGGATCTGAGGAAGTGCAATTTTGAGCCTATATTACAACAATTTGAGAAATAAACGATTGTTAAACCAAGTTATTTTACTAATGGTTGAAAGGATGCGATTTTTCGTGATGCCGGGCATGTGGGTCCTGAGCTGTTTATTTGCGGCCAGGGTATTTGGGCAGGATCCCATATTTAGCCAGTTTTATGCCGCCCCAATACACATGAATGCAGCCTTTGCCGGACT
>CAYXKO010000317.1:0-3637 GCA_964465435.1 uncultured Saprospiraceae bacterium
AAAGACCCAAGCGGGATAGGCATTTTCCCAACTTACATAGTTCCTAATAAGGATACAATTTGGGACGAAGAGCAGGGGAAATACGTTGATATTGCCTATATTACGCAGCCTTCAGATGACAGGCCAGAAGTGTTGGGGACGATTGCGTTCGAGTCTAATCAAAAGGGTGTTATTGTATTGAAGGGTTCTTCAAGTTCTGATGTGTTGAGGTATGAATATTTGAAATTGTGCAATTATAATGCAAGCAATCCAAAGAGAAATCCAGATAGTTTTACTATTTTTGAGGAAGTAAATGAATCCGACAGAAGTATTTCTCTTTTGGGGGCAGCAAAAATTCAGGCCGAAATTGCTAATTTTGCGCTAAATACAGACCTTGAAACATTGGTTCAGGAATTGAAAAACAGGAACATTGATGCTAAGGGATTACCAGAACATAAGGTGCGATCTATTGTCCTCGAAGAGGGTAAAAAGCAACCATTTAAGCTGGGAACTCTCCCCGAAAAGGTTGATACAGCCAATACGAAAGCCTTGGTAATGGAAGCCATTGAAGCCGGACTGGTTACTTATGATTCTAAAGATGGGGTCTTTAAGGGAAATGATGGCGAGGTATTATTTAAGGCATACAAGGCCACGACGAATAAAGAAGACAAATTTGCAGAATATATTGATAAAAATCCGGAAGTGAAAGAGAAAATCAAAAAATTGTTTTAATGCCTGTAAAGTTATTTTTAAGGGTCACTTTTGATGCGAAAGACAAAACGGCGACGTTTGAGGACGTTTCCAGTTATGTTGCTAATGGATATTCCTTATCAAACATAAAGGGATTACTTAAAATAACGTATCCAGATGGCTTAGAGCAGGACTTTTCATCTTTATCTTCCCCGCCTCTGTCGGCATCAAATAGCCTGAAGTTTATAAATGACCTTCGGACTGATGCTGATGGAGGCATTATGCTTGGCGTCTATACTTTTGTGTATAAAGCATATAATGGTGCTTCTTTAATTGACACAATAACTCGTGAAATTGATTATCAATATGAGTCTAAAGATTTGGAAATTAGTCAGGAAATTGATAACTTGACGCCAAATATTAGTGTTAATGACAGCACAGATTATACGCTTGATGAATTTACTTATTCTTTGGATAGGACATGGATTCACCAAGCTAAAGCGATAAGTAGTACGAAGTATATCTCTTATAATCAGGTCAACTCTTTAACATTGGGTGGGTCTTTTTATAGTGCAGTTTATGATGTCAGTCTCACTGTTTCGATTCAGTACAACAAGGACGAAAATAATTCGTGGTTTTCTATTAAAGATGAAATCACGAAAAGCGAAATAATTAAAGTTTATGTACCGCTTATGATTCCCGAAATATTAGCTTTAATCAATTGCCTATATGCTAAACGCAAGGCGATGGAGTGTTGTGAAGACGCTCAATATCTTTTAATCAGTTCCGACTATGAATTGGTCATGGGACTATTCCAAAATTTCGTCTCTAATGGCCAAGCGTCAATAACGTCTGGGCAAAGTGATTTGCTTACCGAGATGCTCGCTATTTTTAAGAAATGGGGATGCGCCGACGATGGTACAATAGCAAACACAGCCCTCGCCAACTATGATTGGTGTCTTTGTGATGGCGGTGGCGGTGATTCTGGGAAATATAACTATGATGCGGGCAATGGTGCTTATGTTAGTGCTACCGTTGATAATGATGTTACATTTTCTAAGTTGGCTGGTGTTGGCACATTTACTGTTGGTACTGGCCATCTGCTGGGTGGAACAATTCGGGGGACTTCTGCTGATGCCGTCTATGATTCAGATGGCGTAACACAGAGTTTCAAAATTGTCATTCCTGTAAAAGATGCATCGGCGGCATATTCTTCCCTTTTATTGGGGAGTATTCAGGTTTGGGATGCTTCAAATTATTTGAACGTAAGTGACAGCACTCCACTTGTAATGGATGACGGCGCTGTTCAAAAGAGAATAGTTGGCATTTCTTCTAACACAGTTTCGATTGTGGTATGTGGTATTGGTGCTACATATTCTGCCGGATGGGTAATAACTTTTGTAAATCCTTGAAAATGAAAGTAATATTATATTTTTTGTTGTTTTTGCCTTTTTTTCTGTCTGCACAAACAGATGAGTTAAATGGCCGCATAGTTGTTTTATCATCTTCTGGTACTGACCCAAGTTTTACGGTGTCGGCATCATTTTCCTCAACAATGGGGTTCTCCGCATCGGAGGTAATAGTTGGAGATATAGTTGTTGCCCGTTATGTTTCAGGGGCTACTCATCGGCGTAATCTTTATGAGATAACGAGCGTAAGTGCTTCTGGTAGTAATTTAACGTTGGGTGTCACAAGATTGTCTGGTGTTAGCACGTCTTTCTTCCCAACTGGGACACATGCGATAGTCCGAAAAACAAATAGTGGACTGCTATATGATGCAGCAAATGTGTCGCAGGAAATAGAAAGTTACACCACAAATTATAATCTCGGTTTGCTTGATGGATTTAAGGTTGACACGGTGACTATAAATTCTGACACCCTCGTTGTGGCATTAGAAAATGGCGACAATTTTAGTGTTGTAATTCCGGGTGCAACCGGCGCTAATCTTACGTCCACCCCAAACACCACAACTGTTACAATCGCTTCTGATAGTGGCACTGATGCGGTAATACAGGCTGCAACGGCGGGGCAGGCAGGCGTTATTACTGCGGCTGGATATTCCTTGCTGATGAGTACGATTACGAGTTTTTCGGGGGATGTCACTGGCGTTATAAGTTCACAAAATGCAAGTCTTGACATAAACGCAAACACTATCACTTCGGTTGAGTTGGCTGACAATTCTGTTGGTACTACTGAAATTCAGGCAAATGCGGTTACATTAACAAAATTGGTTGATGCTTCGGCATTTTCTTTTTTGGGAAATAATACAGGGTCAACCACCGACCCATTGTATATGACTGCTGCACAGGCACAAGCCGTTTTGTCTGTTGACGATCTTATTACATTGTCAGGCATTTCAGAGGGAGTTCAGCACAATGGTACTTTTACTGGCTCCACGATACCTGACAACCAAACCACAAAAGCGGCACTTCAGGCGCTTGAGACTGGCGTAGAGGGTAAGTTAAGCACTTCCTTAACCAGTGGTCAAATATTGGTTGGTAGCGGGTCAAATATTGCCACTGCACGGACTATGAGTGGGGACGGGACTATTTCAAATACTGGAGTTTTAACCGTGACGAAGCAGGATCAGATTTTATTCATGGACGAAACAAGTGCCCTCGGAACTTTAGGAACAGTGGACACGGTGAAGTTTACCGGCGATGGCGTTTCGGCATCAAGGGCTTCTAACACCGTTAGCGTTTATATTTCTGGTGGCGGCGGCGGCGGTGATGGTATAGACTCATTGACATCTGTTAATAATACGATTTCTATTACCGAGATTAATCCTGATCATTTCGATATAGATGTTAATGTTTTGGGGTTAAAAACATTTATAGATACGTGCTATGCGGTAACTATATCTGGCGGGAATACTGGATCGCAATTATGGGTTTGTGCCAATGGCACAGGTGTAACCGCAAGTTGGGCTGCTAATGTTTTAACGATTGCTTCGACAAGTACAGTGAAG
>CAYXKO010000318.1:0-3613 GCA_964465435.1 uncultured Saprospiraceae bacterium
CCAGAACCATGTCCGGATTGATGGTGGCCCAGCAGCTGTCGTCCAGGCTGATCTGCACCAGGTCGTTACAAGCCAGTGCATTGGTCGGATTCGCAAACTCGTTTACGCATACGTCAAAATCACAGCGGGTCACGTTGCCTGCAGCATCTGTAGCCTGATAGCACAGTCTGGTACAACCGATCGGGAAGAAACATCCGGGGCCATAAGGCTGACCGCAAGTTTGAACAACCGGAATCACGCTGTTGGCAAACAGGTAATCCACGTCTCCGTTGAACATCCTAACAGAGAATGTGCCGGTAATGGTGAAGGGTTGGTTTGCCGGTCCGAACTGGCAACGGCCGGTCCTGACATCGATGCCCAGATTGGCATCTCCCTGTATCATATTGCTGCAGGGTGCAGCAGGGTTGGCATAATAGAATGATCCACCATTCGGGCTGTATATCGCGATACCGCGGGTTTCGCCGGCACCCAGGATGGCGGTGCTTACATTGGTAGTATCAAATATGGTTTGACCGGTACAAGTTGTTCTGCTGGTCACATTTTGAGTTCCAATTCCAAATCTCTCCAGCAATCTGGTTTGGGGCGGAGGGAATACGCCCTGTCCGACTTTGGCAGAATCGCCTGCGATCTGGGTCCACGATGCTGCATTGTTGGCAACCGGCAAGTATGGACCAGGAGCACTGGTCATATAGATACGATAAATGTTTCCGCTCTGGGTCCAGGGCATGAAGTGCATGGCAGTAAGGGCCATGGATCGTCCACTCGTGTTCACGACGTTGAACATCAAACCCACAGAAAATCCTACAGTACCATTCAAACCGTTGTTTGCTCCCAGCTGACAACCCACTGCGCGGGTGCTGGAGCCAAAGAAGCTGTTGCCCGGACAGTTGTCCATGGCCATGAAGTTGGGTGCATTCCAGGAAACTTCACATTCACCGGGTCCCGCATTCAGGGTCACCAGGTTTCCTTTAGGACACTCAGGCATAAAAGTGGGTGGTTGATTGTCCACCACGGTTACCTGCTGAGGACCTCCGACAGCAAAGCGGCAGTCATTGGCTACCACCCAATAAACGTTATAGACTCCTGCAGACGGGAATACAATGCCCGGTGCAGTGCAGGCGTTACCAACCGTCAAAGGATCACAAAGCGTGGTAGGATCTACCACCGTAGTAGAATAGCGGATGGAACTGGCACATGCACCTGCTGCCAAACAGGCTACCGGGGCAGGAGTACAGGTGCCCGGAGCCATGCTCACGGTCACAGGAGGCGGAATGTTAGGCAGGGTAGGAGCGGAAGCCAAAACCAAAGACCATGCAAGCATTGGACCCGTGTCGCCACCGACATCATCGTAAAAAATCAATTCGAATACATCACCGGCTGCGATCGGCATGGCAGCCAATGTGGCTATATTACCATTGGGGTCGTTGGCACACTGAACTGAGTTTATGGCTCCCTCAGGCCTGAACGTACCCGTAAAGGGTGCAGCTCCGGTTGTGATCAAAGGGCATCCCAGGTTATCGCAAAACTTGGTATTGGTATAGTTATCGTTACCAGCACCATTATCGGTGCTGAGCTCGATCACATCTCCGGTCCTTTGGTTCCTCAGATAAAAATCCACATCTGAGGTAAAGGTGTGATTAAAATTGACATTGACGCTGGACAGGATATACGATCCACAGGAGCCGTCGCCCAAAGGACGGGGCAATGTGGCTGTAAAGACCGTACCACCGGGCCAGGGCACCCCCGGAGTAGCTCCGGATGTTACTACGTTTTGAGGAGCAACCGTGCAACCACCCGTACCGGTAAAGGGGATGATGCTGTTGCCTCCGTTGTTGATGATATTACCGTTGACGGTGATCACGGGCTGTGCCTGCATGGTGCAAGCAAACAGAACCGCCATCACGACAGATGCCATGCGGTAAAGATTCTTGTTAAAGTTCTTCATGAGATCTTGAGTTTTTTTGGATATTAGGAAACTAGGAAAATCAAAGTTTAAGTTTGTTTACAATGGCTGAAAAATCAGGAGTCCATTGTCTGGCATGAAACAGCTGAAAAGCTTCTGAATCCGAAATGTTATCCCACTTAACCGCTGTGTTCAAATAGGCCGAGGTAAGCGCATATTCGGTCGTCGGTTTGATTTTCATGGGCTCATTCAGAAAATCGAGAATCGAAGCCAGCAATTCAAGCCTCCTCTCATTCAGGGGAGAGGGATTCGATTTGTAGGCGATGGCAGCAACTTCCAGCTCAGACTCCACAATCGCCTTGGCAGACTGGTTGTCCTTTAATGCAGGAAACATACTCTGGGCCTTCAAGGCCATTGACCCAAATGCAAAAATCATCAGGATCAAAAACTTGGTAAACTTCATAATTATTTGGATTTTAATATTTTGAGATTAATTTTTAATGACAGATACAAGGGATTGATACTCCGGCGTAGCGAGGATCTTGCGGATGGTCCCGTCCATATCCAGGGCATTGCCGTTTCTCACAACCAAATGGCTGTAATGATTTACATCCATACTGCTCAGAATCACAGAATGGGTATCCATATTTTTATCAGCACGGTTGGTCAGGGCATCCACCACCTTGAGGTACAATTCAGCCGTATTCATCAGCTGAGAGCCGGGACCCGCCTGCTTGGCCTGGGGTATGATGGCATTGTAGGCATTCATCAGGTCAGAAGCAGCCTGGTCGGCAGATTTAAAACTAGGCAATCCGTAAGCGGACTGGGCATTCAGGTCTCCGGACCAAAAGCTGCCCAGAAATACCATCAAGACACATAGGCCCAGATTTTTGAAAAGGCCGGTGAGTGTCAGGTTTACTTGTTTCATGAGAGTTTGTTTTGGTATTAATTGAATTAATATTAAAGTCAGAAATATTGCATTCATCTGAATGGAAGTCCTTTGACTGTCCTTTCAAATTCAATACAAATAAGCCAAAACCAAACTGAAAACAGCAGACCTGCAGGCCTGAAGCAAGCGCAATGGCACTGATGATCAGCGCATTGTGTTTAAAGAAATGTAACTAAATCGATCCTGGATGCTTCGTCCGGAGGAATTCAGTTTTGAGTTTGGCGGTTTATTAAAATCATTATACAGAGCTTACTTGCGCCCTATATAGCCAACAAAGGTATAATTCTGAAATTCTAATGAATATAACCATTTGTAGGTAATTATTACATTAAATATATCTATAATTTATATTTTATTCATTTGAAAAATGTTTGAATCTATTAGCCGTCTTCTTTTGATCAATAATCCCGAGGGTATCCAAATTTTCCGGAAATTATGATCAATGACACAAATGTAGGAGCGATGGCCAGTTTGCTTTTGAAAATAGGATGAAACGGTACATCTGCTTTACGAAATGAGCTAATTCCTGTATTACCCGAAAGGTCTCGGATGAGACGCCATCTTCCAATCTCACTCTTTTATCTATGGTCAATCACATCCCGTGCTTACAGGATTTTCATGCTTCAATGCCATGCATTCCCGCTTGCCTTCGTCCGCATGCTACCCAAACTATGATCACCCGATCCGGGCTCTTCGACCATCCCTCCAAAAAAAAAGCCCCCCTTGATCCGCATTGCTGCTTATTCAAGAGAGGCCATCCC
>CAYXKO010000319.1:0-3584 GCA_964465435.1 uncultured Saprospiraceae bacterium
TTTGGAATATGGTCTTTTTTCCGTCCGGGCCCAGCTGGGGTGTTTCGCAAAGAAACAATTGTTCGACCAAAAGGCTCATTTCTTCCAGAGAAAGTGCCTGGCCCCGGCGTATGCTGCTGCTTTTTGCCAGCGAACGGGCCGCATTTTCCATCGGGCTGAGCTGAAACTCCAGATTGTTGCGATACTGGTCCAGGGCATTTTTGATCAGTTCCGATTCGTTGAATTTGGACTCCAGCAAAGTGGGTGTGGCTTGTATGATGAAGGAATCGCTGCCAAACTCCTCGATTTCAAATCCAATGGAATTTAAGTGCGGGATCAGGCCATTCATCAGCTGCGCATCCGCTTTGTTCAGGTGGAGGGTCTGAGGGAACAGGGACTTTTGGGACAGACCCTTGCCTTCTTTCATGGTTTTCAGGTAAGACTCGTAGAGGATCCGCTCGTGGGCGGCCTGCTGGTCTATGAACATCAATGCGGATCGTGCGGGCAGGAAGATGAATGAATCGTAAAACTGAAAACAACTGTCGGGTCTGACGGCATCCTGAGGGTAGAGCTTTTCCGGTGCATCCGTCTCAGAGCCTGAGAAAATGCTCTCCTCCCTCCTGCGCACCGTGTCCCGGCCGGCCTGAGGGAAGGCCAGGTCTTTCCAATTAGCCAGGGACGAGGCGGGTTTTTGGGGAATTGCAGGACCGATACCTGCGTTTTTTTCAAAGATCTGGTCCAGTCCCGGACTGGCATTTTCAAAATCGAGCCTGGGTGCAAGCGTGCTTCGACCCAGGGCATGCTTTACGGAAACCTGCAGGAAGTTATAGATCAGTCGCTCGTCGTCAAATTTGATCTCGTGCTTGGTGGGGTGGACGTTGATGTCGATCAGATTGGGGTCGATCTCGATAAAGAGCGTATAGAACGGATAATTGCCCGGTGCGATCAACTCTTCGTATGCGGAGCTGATGGCATGGTTGAGGTAGTGGTTTTTGATCAACCTACGGTTGACGTACAGCAATTGCTCGCCCCGGGACCTTCTGGCAATGGAAGGCGAGCCTATGAAGCCCGAGATACGGATGATCTCCGTGTCCTGGTCCAGGCTGATCAGATCCTCCTGGTATTTTTTGCCGTAGATGGCCAGGATCCTCTGACGCAGCCCCGAAGGCTGCAACCGATACATCTCATTTTCGCCCTGGGTGTAGCTCCAGCCAATTTCCGGATGCGCGATGGCCTGGGCCACAAATTCATCGTGAATGTGGCGCAGTTCAACGGAATCCGATTTCAAAAACTTCTTGCGGGCAGGCACCGTGTAAAAGAGCTGCTGTACGGTCACCTGCGTGCCCGGCAGGCAGGCGCAGGGTTCCTGAACCCGCACCCTGGAATCGGATACCAGAATCCGGGTACCCAGGGGGTCCTCATGCCGGCGGGTGCGGATTTCCACCTCAGCCACCGCAGCTATGGACGCCAGGGCTTCTCCCCGAAAACCCATGGTCCGTATGGCAAAAAGATCATCCGCGGACCGGATTTTGGATGTGGCGTGCCTCTCAAACGCCATCCGGGCGTCGGTAGGACTCATCCCGCAACCATTGTCCGTGACCATGATCATGGATTTGCCGGCCTCGCGGACCAGGAGCCTGATCTCGTTGCCGCCCGAGTCGATGGCATTGTCCAGCAATTCCTTGACCACGGAGGCGGGCCTTTGGATCACCTCTCCGGCTGCGATCTGGTTGACCACGCCGTCGGGTAATAACTTGATGAGATCTGCCATGCAGGGAATTCTGAATTAAATGACAACAATATCCGGGGACCAAACGCCCTTTCTGAAAACAGGAGGCAAATTTAGGTCTTAGGCTTGAGATGGATGTCCTATTTTCACAGACAGAGGAGCATAAATTCAATATTAACGGCTTGTCCATTGAATCTCCCCGGTTTCGCTTAAATTGACTAATTTTGTGCCGTCAACCGAAACATGAGCGACCAGATCAAACACGAATGCGGATTGGCGGTGGTCCGACTGCTGAAACCCCTCGAATACTACCAGGAAAAATACGGAACAAGTTTCTACGGCCTTCAAAAACTTCACCTCCTTCTCCAAAAGCAAAGGAACAGGGGTCAGGACGGGGCAGGGATGGCCACCATAAAACTGGATGCCAAGCCCGGGGAAAAATACATTTCCGTCAAGAGAAGCAACTCCTCCAATTACCTGCAGGACCTGTTTGAGGGGGTTTTTGGTCATTTCAAGGACCTGAGCCACGAACAGGCCAACGACCCGGTATGGCTGAAAGCCAATATGCCTTTCATGGGAGAGCTTCTGCTCGGGCACCTGCGCTATGGTACCCACGGCGACAACAGCCTTGAGACGGTACACCCCTTTATCAGGGAAAACAACTGGATCAGCCGCAACCTGGTGGTCGCAGGCAATTTCAACCTGACCAACATCGAGGAGCTTTTCAATAAACTCGTAAGCCTGGGACAATACCCCAAGGTCAAATCCGATACGGTGACCGTCATGGAAAAGATCGGACACTTTCTGGACGAAGAGGTCCAGCATTTGTTCAACTGGTACAAGCCCGAAGGCTACAACCAGGTGGAGATCAACCCGCTCATTTTTGACAACCTCAACATCGGACGCGTTTTGAAGAAGGCGGCCAAAAAATTTGATGGCGGATTTGTGATGGCCGGCATGATCGGACACGGAGATGCTTTCATTTTGCGGGACCCCAACGGGATCCGTCCCGCCTTTTACTACCAGGACGACGAGATCGTCGCCGTAGCCTCCGAGAGACCGGCCCTTCAGACCGCCCTGGGCGTGCCCAGGACCTCCATCCAGGAGATCAAGCCGGGCAACGTCCTGATCATCAAGCACCACGGAGAGGTTAAGGAAGAGCTCTGCATCGAGCCCGGACCCAAACTTTCCTGTTCTTTTGAAAGGATCTACTTTTCCCGGGGCAATGATTACGACATCTATCAGGAGCGCAAAAACCTGGGCAGACAACTGGTGCCCAGCGTGTTAAAGGCGATCGACCACGACTTTGAGAATACGGTGTTTTCCTACATACCCAACACCTCCGAAACCGCATTTTACGGCATGACGGAAGGGCTGCATGACCACATCAACCAATGGAAGATCGATCAGATGCAGGGCCCGGGCCCGCGTCCTGAGGGAGATGAGCTGGTCAGGATCCTGTCCCGCAAACCCAGGATCGAAAAGCTGGTGGTGAAGGATGAAAAAATGAGAACCTTTATTGCCAACGATCAGATCCGTGGCGGATTGGTCTCCCACGTGTACGACGTGACCTATGGCATCGTCCACAACCACAAGGATACTCTGGTGGTGCTCGACGATTCGATCGTCCGCGGCACCACGCTGCGCGACAGCATCATCAAGATACTCAACACCCTCAAGCCCGCGCGCATCATCGTGGTTTCTTCCGCACCCCAGATCCGCTATCCGGATTGCTACGGTATCGACATGTCGCAATTGGGCAAGTTCGTGGCATTCAATGCCCTTGTGCAGCTGATCCGGGAAGACGGCAAGGAATATCTGCTCGACGAGGCCTTTGAAAAATGCGTGGCTGAAAACAACCGCCCCCTGGAAGAGG
>CAYXKO010000320.1:0-3564 GCA_964465435.1 uncultured Saprospiraceae bacterium
GGGAACCCTGGTTGATGGCAATTGCCCCAGCCTATGGCCAAATGCTTTGGCTTAGTCCCAGGCTTAAGCTTAAACATTAGACCAGGCTTTGGCTATTTGCTGATTTAATGGCGTAATAGGATTTAGATCTAGTCTTTGAAGCCCTCCGCAATATGAAACAGGTTTATCGCTCAGGGCTGAATTGAGATCGCTATTCCTTGCTATTGAAAAATCAATGAAACAAGGTCTCCCTCAGGATGATATAGATGCCCATGACGAGTACAAACCAGCCAAAGGCAGGTTTTAGTTTGGCGCCGTCGATCCGGCGGGACAGCGCGGTGCCTATGAAGATCCCGGAGATGGCAAAGGCCGACACCAGAAACAGAAATTTCCAATCGATGAGCGTCTCTCCGCCTTCCCCAAAAAATCCGATCAGGGACTTGGCGGCGATGATCACCAGGGAGGTACCCACCGCCTGCTTCATGGGAAGTTTGCTGAGGACCACCAGGGCCGGAATGATGAGGAAGCCTCCTCCCGCACCCACCAATCCCGTCAACACGCCTACCACCGCTCCTTCGGCCAGGATCAGCGGATAATTAAAAGTCCTTGGCTGGGCTTCGGTCTCCGGAGTACCGT
Organism: uncultured Saprospiraceae bacterium; assembly: GCA_964465435.1. GTDB lineage: Bacteria > Bacteroidota > Bacteroidia > Chitinophagales > Saprospiraceae > Vicinibacter. The sequence goes on from CAYXKO010000320.1 coordinate 616, forward strand.
TCTTGCTTTTTTTGATCATGCTGTACGATGCGGCCACCATCAGCAAGGCAAAGAGCAGGAGCAGAAAAATGCTCTTGGTCATCACAAAACTGCCCAGGCTGAAAAATTCAGAAGGAAGGGCGGGAACCAGCCAGGCCCGCGTCGCAAAAACTGCGATGATGGAGGGTATCCCAAATATGATCGCCGTGCGTGTGTCCACGAGACCCTTGCGGAAATAATCTACTCTGTCTTTACGCTCAAAGGGCCTTAGTTCTTTCATGTAAGAACGGCACGCAAGATCACATTATCTCATAAATTTTCTGATGCATGAATTGGGTTAATCTTTAATCAACTTTTCTGTCCGCACTTTTCCCAACTGATCTTTAACCACCAGAAAGTAAATACCTGCCTGCCACTCTCCTGTTCTTAAAATTGTATTTTCTCCCATTTCCGCACCATCAAATTCATCCATCAGACCTCCATCAAGGCGATAGATCCTATAAATTAATTTCTTACTTTCATCCTGCTGGATTACAAGCCAGTCATTAAACGGGTTAGGCCAGGATCTGAATCCAGGTTCCTCCTTTTTTTCATCCTCACCCGACCCATTGATCAAATGACATCCAGGGATTATGCATCCCTCGTTATCCACCCTGATCAGCAAAGGCATATAGTATGGCTCGCCAAGCTTTTCCAAGGCATTGTCGCGGTATGAATAACCTCCGATCAGGTATCCGCTCCCGTCAGTCAGAGCCTTCATATCGTATCCTATACTTTCTTCCGCATCCGACCAGTGTGTGATTTTGTCTTCACGGATCCTGTAGATTCTGTGCCAAAGACTGTCGCCCTTATTGTTTATTTTACAAAAACTAATTTTTTTTACAAACGATCGAATCTGCATGGTATCCATCAAAGAACTATCATATCGGTTATAATAAAAAGTAAACGGGAAGTTCCCCAATAAAACCATTCCATCGCCTTCATTAGACTTAACTAATTTAGTGTAAGCAACATCATGTTGACCGTGTCCATTATATCCCAACTGAAAGCTCTTGACCAAAGATAAATTCTTGTCTAAGATACTTATCAATGGCGATGAGATACTAAAAAAATCATAGGTTGCGCCTGGATTATCACATTTTTCAGTTGAAATAAAAATATTTCCATCATTTATATGGCTGATCGCATATACAGATCCCATCTTTTGACCGGGTAAGGATGAATACTGTTTTATGACTTCTCCATCAGGGCTGATCTTATAAAACAAAGTCTGATAATAATTATATTTATTCATATAACCGATTCCGGCGTAATAATAGCCTTCATCATCAATATAAACACTGTGCCCCCTGTTTAACATCCTGTGGACAGGCTTGCCAATGCCTCCATGCAGGAATGGATTCAACGGACCTCCTCCGATGATCTTCTGCCAGATTACCCTCCCCGATGTATCCATTTTAGTCATTTGGACTGAACTATATACCGGATTAAGTTCCGCCGGATTCGGAATATTATGGATTAGTAAAAGATTGCCCTGTAGATCCATAGCCATAGCACCGAATCGCACAGAACAGGTATCACACTGCGAGTTCCTGATCGTAAAGGTATCCACCTTTCCTGACCGGGGATGATACTTCAGTATGGCCTCTGTAGTGGCTGAAAAATGCACCGAGGTAAAAAAGTATTCTCCTCCCAGTCCAAGCATCCCTTCCGGAAAAAAATAATTCTGTGCTCCCGAATAGGGAATGCTCCTGTAATCCAACAGATCTCCATTAAGATTAAATACTCCAAATCCTGTACCATAGGGTTCCTTCCTTGTGGTATCTGTTGAATAAAAGAAAGAATGCAATGAATCATTTACTATATTTAGGCCAATTAATGCATGAGGAAAATAATTTGTATCTCCCCGGTCGTTAAATTTGATAAAATAAGTTTTTATATAACCTCCCTGGGATAAAACTGTGCTAATGCTATAGCAATAGAGTATAAAGAAAATATAGCGCTTCATATTCACATGATCCTGGATTGACAAAATAAAACTGTAAAATACATGGGATACAATAGATTAGCGCCTGATAAAGATCCTGGCAGCCTCGAATGTATGATATGAACTGCTGAGCCGGAGAAAATAAAGTCCTGTTTCCAAATCATCTATGACCACGGGATTTATAACATCATAAAAATTCCTCCCCAAAATGTTCTACCTGTAATATCATGAAGTACAGCATAGATTTTAAATAATTCATCCTAATTTGCATTTTAATTAACTCGATGATAAAAGTACCATTGGAAGGATTAGGATATAACTTTACTGATAGGTCTCTATTTATCCCGGAATTTACTTCAGAGAATCACAGTTCCTATACAAATGTAATAAAATAGGGAAATTTTAGCTGTTACCCGATGTAAAATTTTTATACAGCGCCTGAATTACGGGTTTACGGACAAAGACATAACACCATAGGGCGGCCTATGTCTTGTTCAAGAGCTGGTAAAACTCATGTGTTTTCGTAATCGAGTGGAGGTTTGTGAGTTGCCGGATATGGGTTCAAATTGGAGATGTGAAAGCTCTATTCTGGTGGAATTTAATCTGGCAATTGTGGTTTTAGGTATAAAGCGTTTGTCTCATATCGGGCTCTGTTGGTCACGACATGGTTAACGGTGAAGTCTTTAACAGCAGAATGGCCAGGCGGCGCAGAGCACTGTTTGCCGCCTTTTTCCAGGTTCAGTCTGGAAGACAACGATCATACCATGGAGTCGTTCAACAGGTCTTGGTTCTCCAAACTGAGTATGGAGAAGCACACAGTGGAAATTAAGAGTTTTATCATCAGTCTTTTATTATTCAAAGGAGCCATAAGCTTTGCCATTGACTTTGGCTATTTGCTTAGGCCTCGGCATTGGCTTAAGCGCTCCATACTCACTCCCTCACAACCGCCAGCTTTTCGGTCTTCATCAGAACGCCACGCTCAT
>CAYXKO010000321.1:0-3563 GCA_964465435.1 uncultured Saprospiraceae bacterium
ACTTGCGTTTGTTCCTTTTCCGCAGATAAACATATCATTGCTGGAAGGATCATACTTGATCTCCGTAGTTTTGATTTTGGCCAAATTGGGAAAGCTCAGGTTCTGCACACCTGTTTCAATGGCAACTGTGCCCATACCAGCGACATTACAGCCTGCATCGCGACCCGGTTCCCCGGTATTTGATGTATTGATCTGAACGTAACCGTTAAAGAATGTTTTGCTGGGATCGCTTTCGTAGAAAGCCCAATCGGTATCCGGCAATGGCTGCGTTGTGACTGAGTATTTAATGGCTTTCGCATCGGTCACTTCGGCCAGGCCAAACTGATTGAAACGTCCGGTCAAAAGTCCGGATGCACCTACATATGAAGTTGTCCAAAGAACACTGGAATGCGTTTTGTCAAATTTCCATTGTGAAGTATCTCCCGCTGTAGTGCCCGGAAGATGCACGGCTGATCCCCTTGTTATTTTTGGTCCTGTGTCAATGATATCATCGTCATGGGTGCAGGTCCAGTAAATAATACCTGACGCAAGAAAGGCCAGGTATAAAAACAATTTCAGTTTCATAAATTTTGATTTTAACGTGATTGAAAGTAAGACAAATGTGATCGTATACTGAATCAATGACAATGACAACGGTCTTTCTCCTGAATGAGATTGGTCAACCTGGAAGGCAAGGGAAGGGGAGTTTATTGTCTAAATAGCTGTTTGTGAGTTCGCTAACAGGATCAATTGACAGTTATGGGGTAAGTAAATTAATTCTGTCAAGGTCAAAAGGATCATCTTTTCAGGATAATCCATTGCCGAAACACGTTTTTAAGGGGTCAGCCCTATATTAAGGTGTAAATAATTCAATCCAAGAACTCAACAAGAGAAATTTATTATGGGTTTCTGGTAGGTTATTCCTGTTTAATATGAGGAAATTTAATCACGGTACGTGACTGAACTTTAAATTTTTAAAAACATAATTTGGTAATCAGGGGCAGTTTCAATTGCACGTATAGAGAAGCACGTGCCAGTTGGATCCTTCCTTCACGATGCGGAAAAGATGACAGTTTCGGTTTTGTACCGCTACATATCCTATTACGGTTTTCACGGCAGCCATTCCTTCTTCGACCCATTCCTCCGAAACAGGTTGAACTGTTTTACCTGAGAAGGATGCCGGCTTGTAGATCAGCCATTCCCCTTGAGCATTGTGTTCAATTTTACCTGATAATTCCTGGGTGCGCTGCAGATCATTTTGCAATCCTTGCATGAATTTTTCCTCAAAGAGGTCTGATTGAACAGTCTGACCTTGAGCTGAAGAAAGAAAATAAAAACATAAAGAGAGGGCAATCAGATATTTCATACCACTGGAATTTATGGACAAAGCTAATCAACCACGTTTATTTATAGCGGAATATCCAAGAAAAAGTATAAAAAATTAATCAAACTAAAAGAGGATAGAGCCTCATCCCGGCCCAGACAGCAAGGAGGCAGCCTGCCAAACTGATGCTTAGGTACATTGAGGCCGTCCCCCATTGACCCGTGCTGATCAATTGGAGGTTTTCCAGACTGAAGGTGCTGAAGGTGCTGAGCCCCCCGCAAAAGCCGGCGGCAAGCAGATACCAGGTCCAGTCGCGGTTTGCAGTAACTGAATAGCGATGTGCGATCAGACCCAAAACAAAGCAGGCGATCAGATTGGCTGTCAGGGTCGCCAGGAAATAGTATTTTCCCTGTAGACAATCCAGTCTGCTGATCCACAACCTGAACAAACTACCCATTCCCCCGCCGGCAAAAGCCCATAAATAGTATTGCCATTGCATATCTTCAGTATGTGTTTTCTATGGGACGGTTTCGGCTGAGCAGATAAATGATAAAGGAAAAAATGATCCCTGCAAATAAGATCAGCAGCATCAGTACCATGTTTCCCCATCCGTTCAGAAGCGTAGCCATGACAATCATTAAGGCGTTTACTGAAATCAGAATGGAAGTTGCCTGCAGATGGTTGTAACCCATGGCCACCAATACGTGATGAATATGCTGTTTGTCAGCCCTGAAGGGAGATCTGCCCTCCCAGATCCTTATGATGGTCACCCTCACTGTATCGTAAAGTGGAATGAACAACAGGGCCAATGCCAGTGCAGGGGCTGAAGATACCTGCATGTCGGGAACTGTAATGGAAGGATTGATTTCAATGAACCTGATAGCAAGTATGGCACAGGTGGTTCCGACCAACATGGATCCGGTATCCCCCATAAAAATTTGTGCCGGACTGATGTTGTATTTCATAAACGCCATCAGGGATCCGACCAGTGAAAAGGCGATGATGCTGAGGACCACCTGGTCAGTCTCTTTAAACCAGTATCCGAAAGCGGTGCAGATCAAAATGCCCGTGCTTGCACAAAGTGTATTGATCCCATCGATCAGGTTGAAGGCGTTGATCACAAGCAGAATGGTGAAAATGGAAAAAATAACGGATGCCCATTCCGGCAGAGAGCCTACCCCCATGATGCCGTAGAGGCTGGTGATGCGTATGTTGGCCTTAAATACAAGGATCACCGCTGCAAACAGCTGGCCAAGCATTTTCTTGTAGGGTGTCAAGGGCATGATGTCGTCCTTCGCTCCGATCAGAAAAATGATGACAAATGCGGAAAGAATGTATTGCAGGTTTCCAAACACCTCGAAGGGAGTCCACAGGATGATGCTGAAGATGACACCCGCAAATATCCCGATGCCACCTAGTGTGGGAATGCTCTTATGGTGTGAAGCACGTTCGCCCGGATCATCCATAAGTTTCTTGTACCGGGAGATTTTAATGATCGATGGAATCGCCATGTAAGTAAGCAGGAATGCTGTAAGAAAGCAAATGATGATCTGATACATGGCCTCGGTCTGACACAAAGATAATAAAGAATCGGAAGTAAAATTGCGGAACAGGGTATCAGCTCAACGCAATAGATATTGCCACAGTTTCCAGAGCAGGTTCAGCAAAATTGATATCAGGATCATGGTGGTGATGGGAAAATAGAACCGAAAATTTTCCTTTTCGATTCGTATATCTCCGGGCAATCTTCCCAGCCATTGCAACCAGGGATAAAAGAAATACAGGACAAGCCCGGCCACTAAGATCAGCAGTCCTGCCAAAATCATCCATTTGCCTGCCTCCGGGCTCAAGGTTTACCGATTTTAACCCCATTGAATTTATTCATGGCAGCTGAGATACCCTCCAACGCCCAGCACACGGCGGCATTTTTACAGGCCTCCATTAATTCGGCAAGATAAGGCCGTTCGTTGTCATTCCATTTGCCCAGGACATAATCTACCTGTCTTCCTTTCGGAAAATTGGATCCAATGCCCACCCTCATGCGTGGATACTGGGTGGATCCAAGCTGTGCCTGAATGTCCTTAAGGCCGTTATGGCCGCCATCCGATCCGTTGCCCCGGATGCGCAGGCTACCGAACTCAAGGTTCAGGTCGTCGGTGATCACAAGGATCTGATTGGGTTCGATGCGCTCCTTGAGCAGCCAGTATCTGACGCACTTTCCGCTCAGGTTCATATAAGTGGTCGGTTTGAAGAGGATCAG
>CAYXKO010000322.1:0-3546 GCA_964465435.1 uncultured Saprospiraceae bacterium
ACTCAACATAACGCCGGACCATCTGGACCGCTATGGTGGTGAGTTTCAGAATTACATCGATTCAAAGTTCAGATTGGGGATGTTTCAGAATTCGGGTGAACACCTCATCCTGAATATGCAAGACCCCGTCCTGAAGCAACAGGCAAGCCAATATAAACTGGATGCACATTGTCATTTAATTACAGTTGATCTGGATCAGAGCGATCGTATCATTGTAAACGGAGTGCCCAAGGCAAGTCTTCGTCAGGCATCGATCAAGGGCAGGCACAATGCCATGAATGCGGCTTGCTGCATCAGGGCCATGGAGATCCTGGGACTCACAGAAGATCAGATTCAAAAAGGCATTGACAGTTTTGTCAATGATCCCCACCGGCTGGAGTCGCTGGGTGTGGTCAACGGCATTGAGTTTATCAATGACAGCAAGGCGACCAATGTCGATTCCGTTTTCTGGGCGCTTGATGCCATGCGCAAGCCGGTCATCTGGATCGCAGGAGGACAGGATAAGGGCAGTGACTATTCTGTATTGCAGCCATTGGTCTCAGAAAAGGTGAAGGCAATTGTAGCCTTGGGCCTGGATAACAACAAAATCAAGTCTGCATTTGGCACACATGGTACGGTCAGGGATACGCACGATATGGCGACTGCTGTCTTGGCGTCTTTTTCACTGGCTTCTCCCGGAGATGTGGTACTGCTTTCTCCGGCTTGTGCCAGCTTTGACCTGTTCAAAAATTACATGGACCGGGGCGACCAGTTCAGAAATGAATACATTAAATTGAAAGCAGAATGGACATGATCAATCACATATATCTTGACATCAGAGAGGGGATCAAGGGAAACAGGTTTCTGTGGACCATCATTCTGCTTTTGTCATTTTGTTCGCTGCTTGCTGTATACAGCGCCTCCTTATCCGTCAGTAAGTTTCAGAATGATTCAAATCTATTCTTTCTGTTCAGACACGTTCCGTTCATACTGGGTGGTCTGGCACTGGCCTGGATGATTTCAAACGTGGATTATACCGAATTTAACAAGTATTCTCCCATTTTACTCGTGGTGGCCATAGGGCTGTTGATTTATGCGCTTTTTTTTGGCGTTAACATCAACAATGCAAGGAGGTGGATCCAGGTTCCTCTGATAGATGTATCTTTTCAGGTCTCAGATCTCGCGCGGATCGCCCTGATCACTTATCTGGCAAGGTCCATTTCTGCCAAGCAGGATTACATCAAAAGTTTCAAGACATCATTTGTTCCGATCATGCTGCCCATTCTGATCGTGTGCGGCCTGATTGCACCTTCCAACTTTTCTACCTCCGCGCTTTTATTTTTGACCTGCATGATGATGATGTTCGTCGGCCGGGTTTCATTCAAGTACATTCTGACTCTTTTTCTTTTTGGAGTCGCCATGTTTGCTTTTCTGGTTTACCTGGGGCAGTTCTTGCCTGATGCCATACGTGTGAACACCTGGATCAGCAGGATCAACGAGTTTCTGGGCAGCGACGAGGGAGGTTATCAGGTTCAGCAGGCCAAGATTGCCATTGCACGGGGCAGCTGGTTTGGTGTGGGACCCGGACACAGCATGCTGAGAAATTTCATTCCATACTCCTATGCGGATTTTATCTATGCCATCATTTGCGAGGAATGGGGAATTCTGCTGGGCGGGATCGGTCTTATTGTACTATACACCTTGCTGCTGATGCACTGCGTCAGTGTCGTAACCAAGTCGCCCAAGGCATTTGGCGCCATACTGACGATTGGGATCGGATTCAGCATAGTTATGCAGGCCTATGCCAACATGGCTGTTTCCCTGGGCGTGGTGCCCGTCACCGGACTTACTTTGCCTTTCATCAGCATGGGCGGAACATCCCTGCTTTTTACAAGCGCGGCATTTGGCATGGTGCTGAGTGTGAGTAAGCACATTTCCGGAATGAAACTGGATGATCAGACATCCCCGGAAGATTTTCAGAATGAAAAAGTAAACTTGGATGGCGAGGATACTCATTAGCGGAGGGGGTACAGGAGGTCACGTTTTTCCTGCGATCGCAGTGGCCGATGCCATCAGAATCCTGAGGCAGGATTCTGAGGTCTTGTTCGTGGGAGCAGCCGGAAAACTTGAAATGACCGAGGTGCCCAAGGCCGGATACCGCGTCATTGGTTTGGATATACAGGGATTCAGGAGAAAACTTTCGCTCGATAATTTTAAGGTCCTGCTTAAATTGATCAGGTCTTTGTGGCAGGCCCGTAATATCATAAAAAATTTCAAACCGGATGTTGTCCTGGGTGTGGGTGGATACGCCAGCGGCCCCGTGATGAAAGTGGCCCAATGGCTTGACATCCCACTGGTCATTCAGGAGCAAAATTCCTATCCGGGAGTTACCAACCGGCTGATGGCCGGCAGCGCCCGGATTGTATGCACGGCTTTTGAAGAAGTTGCATCCTTTTTTCCCAAGGCAAAATTCGTTCTGACCGGCAATCCCGTAAGGAGTTGTTTTTTCGTGCCCGTGGACAGACAGGAAGCTTATCGTCATTTTGGTCTCAATCCTCAATTGAAAACAATAGGCATTTTTGGAGGAAGCCTGGGGGCACGGACCCTGAACGAAGCGGCTATTGCCATGTTTGATGCCATTCAGAAAAGGGATGATGTTCAAATTCTCTGGCAGGCAGGCAGGCAATACGAGGCAGGCCTGATGAACTTGCCGGTAGCAAGCCATCCGCGCGTTAAGATGGTCAGTTTCATAGAGCGTATGGAATTCGCCTATGCTGTTGCGGATGTTGCAGTCACCCGGGCCGGAGCGCTCACCATTGCGGAATTGTGTGCCATGGGTACACCGGCTATTTTGGTTCCTTCCCCCAATGTGGCAGAGGATCATCAGACCCGCAACGCCAGATCTTTGGTGAACAAGGAGGCGGCCTGGATGGTGGAAGACAGCAAGGCAGTCGGTCAGCTTTGGGACAGGGTGCAGCAGCTTTTGGACGATGAAGTTCAGAGGCAAAAATTGAGTGCCAAAATCAAGGAACTCGCCAGGCCGGATGCCGCTCAGCGCATTGCCATGGAAATCCTCAATTTAGACCCTAAGAAATGAAAACGCCGGCAAACATATATTTTCTTGGGATTGGCGGTATCGGCATGAGTGCGCTGGCCAGGTATTTCAATCATCTCGGATGCAAGGTATCCGGATATGACAGGACCCGTAGTGCGCTTTCAGAGAAAATGGAATCAGAGGGCATGTCAATTCATTATGAGGATGACCCTTCTCAGATTCCCGGGAACCTGGATCTGGCCGTTTACACCCCTGCTGTGCCAAAGACCATGAAGGAATATGAATTTTTGCTGGCTGCGAAAATACCATTGAAGAAAAGATCTGAGGTTCTCGGCGAGATCACCTCATCACACAAAAACGTAGCCGTGGCGGGTACCCATGGCAAGACGACCGGCAGTATCCTTCTAAGCCATCTTTTGGATCGTTGCGGAAGTTCCTTTACAGCTTTTCTTGGTGGGATTTCCAAGCAACATCACTCCAATCTCATTCAAAAGGGAGATGCCTGGATGGTT
>CAYXKO010000323.1:0-3542 GCA_964465435.1 uncultured Saprospiraceae bacterium
CTCCGCCCGCTTACTTTGGTGCCAACGTGGCCATGAACAAAAAAGGATACGCCAGCGTGGAGGATGTCATCCACCGCGGCACCACCGCCCTGACTCCGGCGGAGTTTGAGGCTGTGGCCGAATCAGCAGGAGCCCTGATCCTGGATACCCGCGACAGCGCGGAATTTTGGAAGGGATTTGTGCCTCAGTCCATCAACATCGGCCTGAAAGGCGATTTTGCTCCCTGGGTGGGCGCCATGATCGTGGACGTACAACAGCCCATTCTCCTGGTTACCGAACCCGGAATGGAAGAGGAGGCCGTCATCAGACTGAGCCGCGTAGGTTTTGACAACGTGCTGGGTTACCTCAAGGGTGGCTTTGAAGCCTGGAAACAAGAGAGTCGCGAAATCGATACCGTAAACAGGATCCCCGCCGCCAAATTTGCCCAGGAAGTGAAGATCGGCGAGAGCATGGTCGTCGACATCCGCAAGGAGAGCGAATACCAGGCCGAACACGTGGAAGAGGCTTACAACAAACCCCTGGCTTACATCAACGACTGGATCAAGGACATCAATCCCAACGAGCATTTCTTCCTGCACTGCGCCGGAGGATACCGGAGCATGATCGCGGCGAGCATCCTGCAGTCCAGAGGATACCGCAACTTCACGGAAGTGGAGGGTGGCTTCAAGGCCATTGCCGAGACGGGATTGCCCAGGACGGATTACGTGTGCCAGAGCAAAATGCTAAAAGTTTAATATAATCTCAGGTTTGCGACAGAGTTGAACGATTTAGCCCTGTCGCAAACTTTTCAATCACCTATAAAAAAACATAATCATGAGTTTCTTTTCAAGTATTTTCGGAAATTCCGGTTCAAGCGTCAACCTCGCGGAAGTGATCAGCGAGGGTGCATTTTTGGTGGACGTGCGCACACCCTCTGAATTTGCTTCCGGCAGTGTCAAGGGAGCGGTAAATATCCCGCTAGACGCCGTGATGCAAAATCTGGCACGCTTTAAGGACAAGAAAAACATCGTCGTGTTCTGCAGAAGCGGCAATCGTTCCGGACAGGCCAAATCCATCCTTGAGCAGAATGGATTTAAAAATGTCTTCAACGGTGGTACCTGGGAGGACGTAGCCCGATTGGTAAAATAAGATAAGCCAGGATGAAACAACTCAGATACGGATTTCTCTTTTGGATGTTTTTTGTTCTGACCGCATGGATGGGATTTTCCTCCTGCGCTGAGATGAAAGGCAAAAAGGAAATGATCGTGGATGTCCGGACTGCCGAGGAATATATGAATGGGTCCGTGGAGGGTGCAGTCAATATTCCTCTGCACGAAATCCAGAAAAGACTGGATGAGTTCAAAGACCAAAAGTCGATCCTGGTATTTTGTCAAAGCGGCACGAGGAGTGCGCTGGCCAAAAGGGTCCTGGAGGAAAACGGCATCACCGGTGTGACCGATGGGGGAGGTATCGACCAGGTCAGGGAAAAACTGAAGTCCGGTAAATGATCCGGACTGAAGGTTTGAACGTTCTCCGGATCAGCAGTGGATTAAAATGAATACAGTATGATGGAAGCAGTGATTTCTTATTTCAGGTCCTGGGATTTTTTTCGCCTTTTCAGACTCGCGCTCGGTATCATCATCCTGATCGAGGCCATTGGAAGCGCAGATTGGATGTTGGGTATTTTGTCCTTGATTTTCTCCGCCATGGCGGTGTTCAATCTGGGATGTTGCGGCAGCAGTGCCTGTTATGCACCCGATCCAAAAAATTTGGAACAGACAAAGGATATTCACTACACAGAAATAAAGTGATCTTTTCAGCCTGTGTTTGCCTTTAGGCAGAAGGCCGATCAGTAGATACATTAACATTCAGATTTCCGGGATATGGCTTTGCTTTTTTGTCCCGGGTTATTTAAATATTTGCTCGTATGCAGAATCAAATTAAAGTTCTTATTCCTACCGATTTCAGTGTGCAGGCTGAGTTTGCCTACATCATGGTCCGCAAGATCGGAGAGAAAATTCCCCTGGAGGTGCATTTTTTGCACGTATTGCCGGTACCGGATACGGTGACCATGGACCCGGGTGGCAACATCCAGACTTGCGGCGAAATCGATGTCCGCTATGTGGAAGCCCAAAGAGATATTGCGCTCCGCAACTTGGATAACCTCAAAAAGGCCTATGGGGAAGCCATCCATACTGATCTGGTCCTGGGAAAGACCACCGATGCCATCGTAAGATATGCGGAGTCCCATGGTTTCGACCTGATCACCATGGGTACCAAGGGCGCCTGGGGGATCAAGGAAAAAATATCCGGCAGCGAGACCCAAATGATCGCCCGCCATACCAAAGTGCCCGTCTTGTCCCTGATGTGCGACCGATCTGACCTCGAAATAAAGAATGTGCTGCTGGTTCACAATTTCAGTGAAGCGCACAACCAGGATCTGAGGATCCTGAAAATGATGATCGGGGCGTTTGGTACCAAGGTACATTTTTTGCAGATGGCCAAAACCGCAGATCCGCATGAAAGACGGGAGATCGAAAACCAAATGGCAGAATTTGCCAGGGCCAATGGCATCGGAGGCTACGAGCCCCATGTGTTGGTGGATAAGGACGTCGAAAGCGGCGTAATCCACTTCAATCAGATGTCTCAGATGGAGCTGGTCTGCATTGGCACCCATGCCAAAGGTGGATGGTTCCACAGCAGCGCCACGGAAAAACTGATCAACCACATGTTCAAACCCATTATCTCTTTTCACCTGAAATAAAGCAAACATGACTCTTATTGAATGGATTCAACAGCCCTGGCCCTGGTGGCTATCCGGCATGATCATCGCATCGGTGATGTTTATCCTTCTTTACTTTGGCCAGTCTTTTGGTTTTTCTTCCAATCTGCGCACGATCTGTACGATCGCCGGTGCAGGAAAAGTGTCAAAATTTTTTGATTTCAACTGGAGGTCTCAGACCTGGAATCTGGTGTTTCTGGTCGGAGCGGTCCTGGGTGGATTTGTCTCCCGGGAATTTCTGTCCAGCGGTGCTCCGGTGCAAATCTCGGAATCCACCATCCGGGATTTGGGGGAATTGGGATTTACGCCTCCTCAGGGCATGCAGCCGGATGAGCTTTTCAGCATCAGTTCTGCATTTGGGTTCAAAGGCTTCCTGGTCCTGGCCATTGGTGGCCTGCTGGTGGGATTTGGATCGCGCTATGCAGGTGGCTGCACTTCCGGACATGCCATCAGCGGCATTTCCGATCTTCAGATCCCGTCGATCATTGCGGTGGTGGGATTCTTTTTGGGTGGTTTGCTGATGACCCACTTTTTATTTCCAATTATTTTCTAAATCCAGTAATCCAGACTCATGAAGTTCATAAAATTTCTACTCGCAGGCATCCTGTTTGGCATCGTGTTGGCCAAGTCCGAGGCCATGTCCTGGTACAGGATCCAGGAGATGTTTCGCTTTCAGTCCTTTCACATGTATGGCATCATCGGCACCGCGGTGACCCTGGGCGTGATCGGCGTGTTTCTCATCAAGAAATACCAGCTGCGCGATTTTTCAGGCAACCCCATT
>CAYXKO010000324.1:0-3522 GCA_964465435.1 uncultured Saprospiraceae bacterium
TACTTGCTGAATTCAATCCGGTCCTACCGGAATCCTATAAGGACAGCCGCTATATCATGCTGGGCAATCTGACCCCATCCATTCAGAACGCAGTCCTGGATCAACTCAGGGGCCGCCCTGAGGTGGTGGTCCTGGATACCATGAATTTCTGGATGGACACGGCCCTGGAAGAATTGAAAAATGTGCTCAGGCGCGTCGATGTGCTGACCATCAACGATGAGGAAGCCAGACAACTATCCGGGGAAAGGTCCCTGGTCAAGGCGGCAGCGGTCATCAGGGAGATGGGCCCCCGGTACCTGATCATCAAAAAGGGCGAGCACGGAGCCTTGCTCTTCCATGAAGACCAGATTTTCTTTGCACCGGGCTTGCCCATGGCCGAAGTGGTGGATCCCACCGGAGCAGGCGACAGCTTTGCCGGAGGACTGATCGGCTATCTCGCCAGGACCGGAGACATCAGTTTCCGCAACATGAAAACGGCCCTGATCTATGGTTCGGTGATGGCATCTTTTTGCGTGGAAGACTTCAGCATTGACAGGTTGCGAAACCTTACCGAAGCTGAAATACACCAGAGAATACACCAGTTTGAGTCCCTGAGTTCTTTTGACGTCAACGAATTGCCCATCCGGAATCAGGCCTGATCCGACGCATTGCTCCCTGCCGGACCAATAGGTCTGTATGTATCAAATACCCTTTATCTTTGGCGCCATGCTGAAGAGAATCGTTTCGTATAATGTCAATGGCCTTCGGTCGGCCATGCAGAAAGGTCTGCAGGATTTCCTCAAAGGCCAGGATTTTGACCTGGTTTGTTTTCAGGAGACCAAGATGGACCGATCTTTCGAAGATCCGGACCTGTTCGCCGATCTCGGTTATAAGGCATACTGGCATTGCGCTGAAAAGAAAGGCTACAGCGGCGTGATGACACTCAGCAGGGAGACGCCGGACGCCGTTCACTATGGCTGCGGCATGGAGGCCTATGACAGGGAGGGCAGGATTCTCAGACTGGACTTTGGCGATTGGACGGTGGTCAATGCCTACTTCCCTTCGGGGTCGGTGAGCGAGGAGCGTCACGCTTTTAAAATGCAATTTCTGCACGATTTTTATCCCTGGATCAAGGAGTTACTCAAGACCCGAAAGAAGACCATCCTGGTTGGGGACTACAACATCGTTCATCTGGCCCTGGATATCCACAACCCCGAAAGAAAAGACAACCCCAGCGGATACCGGCCGGAAGAAAGAGCCTGGATGGACGAGTGGTTTGGAGAGCTGTTTGATGATGCCTTCCGCTGCACCCGGCCCAAGTCGCAGGAGTTTTCCTGGTGGTCCTACCGGGCGGGATCCTACCAGAAAAACAAGGGCTGGAGGATTGATTATCAATCCATTGCCAAACCCTATGGCCACCTGGTCGAAGACTACAAACACCACCGGGATATTCGTTTTTCAGATCATTGCCCCATAGAAGGAGTCTATCGCCTGAAAGGATGAGGCACTGGCCTTTTCTTGCTCTGATCTTACTTTTGGGTTCGGGGTTTTCAAGGCCTTCAGATCACGGAGCATCTCATTTTGTCTCTTTTGATCCGGGGATTGAAGAAGTCCTGCGGAAGATTTACCATTTGGAGTTGGATCAGGCCATGAGCCTGTTGAGCCGCCGGTCAGATCGTGCAACCAATCATGCCTGCCTTTTCGCGGAGGACCTGGCCGGTTTTTGGAGGTATTTTTCAAAGGGAAGTTCGGAGGACCTGGCCTCTTTTCGCAAGCAGCAGACGGTCAGGATGCAAATCCTCGAGCGCAGCCAGCTGACGGAATCCTGGAAGTGGTTTTTGCAATGCGAGTTATTATTGCGGGGAGCCCTGGCGGACATTCAGACGGATGAGAAGCTGGCTGCATTTTTTAAAATAAGAAAGGCCATCCGGCTGCTGGAGGCCAACAGGGACAGGCATCCCGACTTTCTGCCTGCGCAGAAGAACCTGGGCATATTAAAGGCGTTGGCCGGAACCATACCGGAAGACCTGGAATGGTTTGCCGCCCTGGCCGGGATCCGGGGCACGATCGGAGAAGGAGCGGATATTCTGAATCGCTTTCTCCGGAATCCGGAATCCGGGGACTATCCTTACCTGCGTCTGGAAGCAACCGCAGCCAGGGCATTCATCCAATCCTACCTCGAATTAAAACCGGCCGAAGCGTACCGCTATTGGCAAAAGGAAAGGCCGCAGGGATCCCCGACACTGCTCGAAAAATGGGTATCCCTCAGACTGGCCACTCGGGCATTCCATCCCGATAAAGACCATCTCCTAAAGGACATCAGTGACCGGGACCGGGCCAATCTGCCCCATCTGGCCTTGCTGCAAGGCATGAGCAAGCTCCTGGACCTGGACGCCTCTGCTGAAAGGGATTTTGCCTTTTACCTCTCCCATTATCAGGGTTGTAGTTACAAGAGGGAAGCCTGGCAAAAATTGAGTTGGTGTGCCTTGCTGCGCGGAGACGAACGGGCATTCAGGAGTTGCAATAATAAGATACTCGGCGAAGGATGTGTAAAAACCGATGAAGACAGACAAGCGTATAAAGATGCCCTGAATGGCGAGGTCCCGGATCTGGTGCTGCTGAAGGCCAGGCTGCTCTTTGACGGAGGCCATTATGCGCGGGCGGAGCACCTGCTTGGCAAATCGCTGGCAGGCTATTACCGGGATCCCGGGCTGAGGGTGGAAGCCGCCTACCGCATGGGACGGATCTGTCAGGTACAGGACAGACGGCCTGAGGCCATAAGCTATTTTAAGGACGTGCTGCAATTTGATCCCGCGGAGAAAAGCCATTTGTCTGCACAAAGCATGCTGAATCTGGGGCTGATCTGCGAGTCGCAGGGGGCGTGCCTGGAGGCAACAAAATGGTTTGAAAAAACGCTCAGGTCCAGACCGGACCGGTATCAGAGGAGCGTGCATCAGAAGGCTAAAACCGGCTTAAGCAGGTTGGGTGGAGGATGTAAAGAATAAATGAGAGAGGTAAAAGAGTAGCGTGGGGGAGGCTTGAACTCCCGACCTTGCGATTATGAATCGCACGCTCTGACCAGCTGAGCTACCACGCCATGTAAAGAACTGTAAATGAATCAGTTAATAAGACTTAATTCATTTTGGGAAGGCAAAGGTAGGGATTGCAGCCGAATTTTTACGATGAAGGGGATAGAATTTTTAGCCTCTCCGCTTAACTAAGTGTATAAGCCAAGAAAAATAATCTTGATCACAAGTCTTGTAGGTGCAAAGTTCCGGTTCCATTCCGTTTGTTACAAGGCCTAAACCTCGTTCCAGTTGGATCGGGCTTTTGCTCTGCCTCCGGGGAAAGAATATTAGGGTGAAATGAAGGACCAGGGTTTTGGTAATATAGATGTGAATAATCATGCTTACTGGTAAGCAACCACCACCAAGGCAAGGGTGCCCTAATCTGAGCCTCGTATTTGTATAGATCCCGATACAAAAGTTAATCAGGGAAAACCCTGATATTTCAAAATAATGCTGCTGCCGGGCAGCGAAATCG
>CAYXKO010000325.1:0-3522 GCA_964465435.1 uncultured Saprospiraceae bacterium
CGCTCACCGAGACGATGTGGTCACCGGATTGCACAAAGGGCACGACCGAGGAAAAGATCGCTGCAGCGCCGGAATTGAACACCAAAGCATCCTCCGCACCATCCAGAGCGGCCAGCTTTTTTCGCAAGATGTCCACCGTGGGATTCAGCCCCCGGCTGTACAGGTAACCACTGTACTCGTCCTTAAATCGCGCCCGCATCTCGTCCACCGTCTCAAAAGCAAAATTGCTGGTCTGCACGATGGGCGGCGTAATGGCGTGGTAATACTCGGAGCGGTGCTCGCCGAGTTCGTTGAGTATGTACGATATATCCATAGTCTGATTTCAGGATGTGGGTTGCGATCTTTTCTGAAGCAGGAGGTACAATCCGGCGAGGGCTCCAAAGACCAGAAATCCCGTCACAGCCAATTGGGTCTGTGAGACCGCGATGCTCACCACGAGGTACACATAGGCCAGAATAAACAGGATCGTTGGCCAGGGATAGGCTCTCATCCGGAAGCCCTCATATCCTGTGTTTTGCCTGCGGTAGTAAAACAAGGTGGCTGCGCCCATGGCCATGCCCATGGAGTCCAGGACCATCACAAAACCCATGATCCGGTCAAAGGTGCCTGCAAAAAAAAGAACGAGCAGGGTCACCAGGGTGAAGAAATACAATTGCCGGTTGCCGGAACCGGATTCAGAATGAAACCATTTTTTAAACAGCGGATCGGTGGCCATGGCCTCCAGGATCCTGGGATTGGTCATCAGCATGATGTTGACGTAGGATTGCGCAGCAATGAACAGCAAAAGTGCAAACACGATGCGACCTGCCGGACCAAAGATGGCTTCTCCCACGCGGGAGGCAATGCCATCCGCCTGCTTCAGATTTTCAAAACCGATCAGGTAAAAATAAGAGTAGTTGGCCCCGAAATACAACACGATCACGAGGGTCATGCCCGCCGCGATGCTCAAGGGCACCATCCTGCCTGCTTTTTTTACCTCCCCTCCAAAATTGATGGTATGCTGATATCCTCCGTAGGTAAAACACACGGCCACGAGGGCCAGACCCAGTGACTTTATAAAATCCATCGCGCCCAATTCTGTTTCTGTCTGCACCAAAGGCTGTTCCTGGCCTTCTGCGATGAAGATGCCCGAAATGATCAGGCCCAGCATCAGCAGCTTAAGCAGCATCAGAACGTTAAGCGTGTTGGAACTCATCCGGAGACCCATCAGGTTGACGCCAAAAAAAATTAAAATGGAGGCACCACCGATCCAGGTCTTCCAGGCAGAATTTGTCTCCATAAAAGGCGACAATCCGGCGAGCAGGTAATCGCTGCCGATCAGGGCGATCCCGGCCAGGGCTCCCGCGTTGGCCAGGATGATCACCGCATTGAGCGCAAAGGCCACAGAAGGGTGATAACAATCTGCAAAGATGCGGTAGTAGGCGCCCGTCACCGGCCGGCGTGCACCGATCTCCGCGAAGGTCAGGCCACCAAATATGGCCACCACGCCCCCCAGGATCCAGGCAGAGAAAAATACGGACGGACTGGCCGAGGCCAGGGCGGCATCAGAGGCCGTCCGAAAAATACCCATGCCGATCACCAGGCTCACCGTGATCATGGTGAGAGAAAATCCTCCCAGCACTTTCTCTTCTTCCTTCGTTTCTGTCACTGTATGAAAATATTATACTGCAATATTAACGAATTGCGGCGGCCGGCGGCACTTCCATCTGCAAATACCAGGGGCCGGTTCTGGAGGGCGAGCGTGAACTTGGCCGCATGCTCCTTTAGCAAAAAATTACAGCCGATGTCCCAAAACAACATGGGATCGTCTATGGCCCGGTAGTCGGAACACTGCAGGGAAACATAAGGCATCAGGCCGGACCCGGTCAAGATGCCATCGCGGGTCTTATAGCCAATCTGGGCGTAGAAAACCTGTCCCGTGCCGAAGGCGGGAAAACCATTGCCGGATCCGTTGGCCAGCTCCGGCAGTATGCTGCCCGTGGCCGGATTCAACACCGCCAGGTTGCGCAAATAGCGCGGGCCATAATCCAGATAGCTGTAATTGACAAAGCAATGGAATGCGGCGCCCTTTGCGCCGAGTGGCAGGTCAGCAAAAAATTCAGCACTGAGGTGCAGCAGATCGGTGGTTGCAGTATCCTGAGCAGGTCCCGACAGATGCCACATGGCATCGGGCTGATACACAAATCCCGCACCCAGGTTGACCACCTTTTTGTGTCCCAGGTAGGTTCCCGGTTTGTACGGCAGCAGATTGCTTTCGCGATCCCGGAACTGCCAGGCAAAATATCCATTCCACTGGAAGGCCGGAGGACGGTGAGAGTAGTTGGAGGATTCCAGCCGGATGGGCGTAAAAAACGAAGACTTCTGGATCGCAAAGGGCTTGGCCAGCGCCAGCCTGTATTCCAAAGCCCCCAGGTTGCCCTTGGCATAAACCGACATCCGCCTCAAAAACTGATCGGTCACATCGCTGGTGGTCTGGAGGTACAAAGGCGCATCCACCCCCATGATGGCGCCTGCTGCCGGAGCGGAGAAACGAGAAATCCCGACCCAACCATTCAGGCCGGCACCTATGGATAATTTTTTATCTAAAAACTCATATTCCCCTGAAAGATCGTGCACAAAGAAGCCCAGCTTTCTGTCGGACAAGGTGCTGAAATTATTCTCGCCCAACTGGGAATAAAAAAACACCCGCTCTGCGACGGGACCAAACAGCTGCAGGCGATACCTGCGGATGGCCAGATCCCAGACGTCCTTTTTGGGATAACCCGAGAGGGTCGATCCCGGATTCAGCTCCACGTATCTGCCCCAGAGCTGAGCCAGACAGGTGGCTTTCAGATGGTATTTGCCATCTTCGCTCAGATGGATGGGTTTCAGGGATTGTGCACGTCCGGGAATTCCCAAAAATGCGGACAGCATGATAATTAACAGGCTCAGGGCCTCTTTGCGGTACTTCATCTTCATACGGGCAGGCTGCCTGCTACGGACAGGAGACTGGTTTTATTGAATCAAAGGCGTAAATATATAGTTTTTTATAATATGTCATTCGCGATCCTGATAAAAAAGAATCGATGTCACACCTGTCCAAAATAAATTTGAATTGAAAATATAACCATTGATTTACAAGTGGATACAAAATTTATATCGTTATTTCAAAATTGAACCCCCATTACAGATATTACAATTTAAAAAATTGCTATTGTTTATCAAACTTCATGTATGTTACTTTCTTTTGACCGCGACCGAACGATCCACTCCGCAGGAGTGGTATCGCACGACAGTGCGATAAGTGAGCGAGGGCGATAGCCTAACGAAACTTTGAAGAAAACTCGCTATAGAATAGGGTCTCTTGTTTGGCCACCTCCATGCGCTATCGCCGTGCCCCCA
This sequence comes from uncultured Saprospiraceae bacterium, assembly GCA_964465435.1. Classification (GTDB taxonomy): domain Bacteria; phylum Bacteroidota; class Bacteroidia; order Chitinophagales; family Saprospiraceae; genus Vicinibacter. Next base: position 3,382 of record CAYXKO010000325.1, read on the forward strand.
ATTTATTGGCGGGCGTTCTTGCGCTTCTATCCGTTGACGCTTACGCGCTTCCTCCCTTGGAGTACTGTCGTACTCCACCAAGTCTTCGACTTGGATCGGTCGGTCGTGTCGCACTCGACCACTCCTAAAGTCGTGGATCGC
>CAYXKO010000326.1:0-3518 GCA_964465435.1 uncultured Saprospiraceae bacterium
TGGAATTGATGATGTCCGAGTAAATGCGGATGTCGTCAATGTAAAATCCGTCTCTGGTCAGATCGCTGTAGCTGGTGGCAACAAAAAGCTGAAGGTGTATCTTTTTGCCCAGGTATGCACTCAGGTCCACCCATTCGGATACCCAGTTTTCCTGTTTTCCCGTATAGACGGGCTTGTCCAGGTCCTGGAAGGAGGATCCCAAAACCGTGTATTGCCCGCACAAAGGCGTAAAAGAAAATCCGTCGTCGGAAACCTTCACCTGGGCAAAATCCACTTCCTTGTCCAGGTCGTACCGGATCCTGTAACTCAGGTAGGCATTTCTGGCATGTGTCAGATCGATGGGATTGCGGGTCACTATCCTTGACTCCTTGGAGGAAACAACAGGGCCGAAGGGCGAATCCGTTATGGAAGATGGTGCGGAACTGAAGCTTTCAGTCGTGGTGAAAAGCGGGCCTCCTGTGGCAACCCAATTGCTGAGGTCCAGACCGGTTTCCTGCCAGATCGGCCGGCCCAGGTAAACCTTATCGAGCACCAGGTCCTGGATATAATCACCCGTGGAAAGCTGCAGTTGAATCTGAACCTGTTCGCCATACCGGATGCCGGGGTCCAGGGAATAAGGGATCTTTAAAACCGTTTCTCCACCCGCCGGCAAGCGGAAGGAATTGGGCATGTTCAGATTGATGATTCCACCGGGTTTGGCCAATGCGGATACTTCGATCAACTGATCCTCCAGGCCGGTCCTTTGAAGATGTATCTCCAGGACACCGCTGGGTCCGTTCAGACTGGCAGGACTGATGTCCTTCATGCGCGCACAGGCACCTGCATTCCAGGCAGCCATGACGTTCATATGCTGCACGCTTTGATTCAAAGACAGGATGTCTTTTCTTTCCGGCCAGAAGGCATAGCCCACCTCAGGGGTAAAGGCAAATATGTTGTTGCTGGCGTACATCCAGTCATCGGATACGCCGTTGACCTCGTAATTGAGCGTGTTGAATGTGGTGCCCACCCGGAATTTATTGAATTGGGTGAACTGCCTGGCCATGGCCAGATAGGCCGAAGAGTCCGGTGTGGGGACATTGCTGTATCCCCAGGGGATGATCAGAATGTCTCCGTGAGAGTGGTAATTCAGGGCTATTTTGAAATTTCTGCTGTTGCACAGGGATCTCAGAGCCTGGGTCTCCACCTCGGAAAAGGCCCAGGGGCCGCGGTAAACCTCGGATTCAACCGCATCGGAAGAACCGGTGTTGTTGAATGCCCATTTGTATCCATAATTGCGGTTGAGGTCCACGCCGTATCCTTCAGGAAGTTCCTTCCGGTTTTTGCGCCAGAATCCTTCTCCCCGCGGATTGGTAGTCTGATTGTACAGGTATCCGTCGGGATTGACACAGGCCACAAAATACAGGGCCCTGGAATCGACCAGCCTCTTGATCTCGGGATTGCCGGAATAATTTTCCAGCAGGTACCACATGTAAAAGAGCATTTGGGTGGCACTGATGGGTTCACGGGCATGATGCAAGGCCGTGTACAAGATCTCCGGTTCGCTTTCATCGCGATCCGGATTGTCTGATATTTTTACAAAATAGATGGGTTGGCCCTCCTCGGTCAGGAAATTGCCTATTCTTTGCCGCGTCGTAACGAGGTTGGGATACAGTTCTGCCATCAGGTCCAGGGACTCGTAGATCTCTGTGAGGGTGGGATAGCCATTCATGCTGCCATAGGGATATTCCCTGGGGACATTGAATACCGGCTGGTCCTGTTTGATGCTGTCGCAAGGGTCCAAAGTGCGGCTGTCCAGCACGAGACGGGAAGGGACGACCTCCGGTTTGAATCCAAAGGATTCGAGTTTTTCCATCTCTTCGTGGGTGAAATCCCCGATGAATTCAACCCCGGGCCTGTAGCTGCCGTGGTCAAATGCAAGTCCTGTTTTCTGAAGGTCCTGGATGGTCTTTCCCTGAAGGGGGATCCTGAGTTTGTGCCAATGGGTCTGTGCCTGAGATGAATAAATAATTAAAAAAGAGCAAAGGAAAAGCACACACAGAGACCTCATCGGGAATACGTAATTTTACCCGGCAAAGATATACTTTTCCGCCAAAGCTTAGCCCAAAATTGCAATCATATTATAAATTTAAGTTATATGAGGCCGGTTGCGACGAGGCCGGCCGGGGATGCCTGGCAGGTCCCGTTGTAGCGACTGCCGTCATTCTGGATCTTGCCCGACCCATCCAGGGCCTTCAGGACAGCAAAAAGTTAACGGAATCACAAAGGCTGAGCCTTCGGGCAGAGATCCTGGACAAGGCGCTTGCCTGGCAGGTTCGCGAGCAGTCTCCTCAGGACATTGACCGCATCAACATCCTGAGGGCAAGCCTCAAGGCCATGGCTCTTTGCGTGATGGGTCTGGACCCTCAGCCCCGGTTGATTCTGGTGGACGGCAACAAGAAGATACCGTTGGATTCCATTCCACAGGTACCCATTGTCAAGGGAGATGGTTTGTACCAAAGTATTGCCGCTGCCTCCATCCTGGCCAAGACCTACCGGGATGAACTGATGGAAAAGCTTCACCACAGCTTTCCTGAATACGGATGGGACCAAAACAAGGGTTATCCCACTCCCTTGCACAAAAAGGCCATCGTGCTGCATGGATTATCTATTCACCACAGACGGAGTTTCCGTCCGGACCTGAACGGGTCTGTTCTGCTGCCATTTCAACTATGATCGCAAACTTGTTATTTGCTTTTCCGGTATCGGACATCACCGTGGCCCGGTACCTTTCCGCCAGAGGTGTGCATTATCTGGGCATCGATCTGGACAGTCTGGACCAGCTTTCTGCCGAACGGCTGATCGCTCAGCTGAGGGAGTGGACCTCCGGTCCGCTGATTGCGGGTGTGTCCCGCGATTATGAGAAATGCGAAGTGTTCAGGTCCTTCCATATTCTGGATCAGGTCCTGTTCTGGGACAAGGAATCAGACAGCATTATTTCGGGGTTTGTACTCCCGGATTCAGGCATCAGTCAAATCAGGATCCGGAAAATGAATCCCGAACTCACGAGGGAAGATTTTCTCAAACCGGTGACGGCAGAACTGCTCATCGGCGACCAACGGGCAGGATACCTGTTCCATCCCGGCAGTGAATCCGAAACAGGGATCTTTGATTACGAAACCATGGATGATTTTCTGGATCGGGTATCCTGAGCTGTGGATCAGTCCCGGCTGCTGATCTTGGAGATCAGGCGAAGCAATTCCAGGTAGAGCCAGATCAGGGTCACCCAAAGCCCCATGGCAGCGTACCATTCCATATAGGAGGGCAATCCGGCCCTTTCTCCCTTCTCAAAGAAATCGAAATCGAGCATCAGGTTGAAGGCGGCAATGCCCACCACCAAAACGCTGAATCCAATGGAGAACAAGCCATTGCCATGGATGAAAGGGACCTGAATGCTGAAAAAGCTAAGGACCAGGCTTACCAGATAAACCAGCGCAATGGCCGCGGTGATGAAGAGGTGCGGCGCGTGCTGGATCAGCGCC
>CAYXKO010000327.1:0-3496 GCA_964465435.1 uncultured Saprospiraceae bacterium
CCCTCCAATTCCGGTTGACCAGCATGAAAGTAACGCAAGTTTTTTTTCATAAAAACCCCCTGTCTGTCCAACCAGGTTTTCAAATAAAACGGACCTGTTCCGATGGGATGCCTGCCAAACTCTCTGCCATAACTATCCACCGCCTCTTTGGGCACAATACTGCAATACTGCATGGTCAACAAACTGAGAAACGGGGAAAAAGCCTTTCTGAGCCTTATTGAAAGGGTGGAATCATTCATCACATCAAATGGCTTATGCTCATCCAGTTTATTCATCAACACCCAGCTACCCGGTGCATTAAGCGCAGGGTCAAGTAGGCGATTAAAACTATAAACCACATCCTGAGCCACAAACCTGCGCGTACCATCCGAACCAAAACAAGGATCAGAATGAAAATACACGTCTGACCTCAAGTGAAAGGTATATAAAAGTCCATCCTGACTGATATCCCAGGACTTAGCCAATTCCGGTTTCAAACGCAGCTGTTGATCCAGGTCAACCAATTGATTAAACAAATGATCGACCGCCCAAATATTGTTTTGACTTTTGGCAAATGCCGGGTCCAGCGAAGTAATAGGATTGGGTTGATTATAATGAAAAATGTGGCTTTTTTGCAGACTATCATTCATACTGCACGAAGCCAGAAATAGAAATAACAAGCAGAAAAGGATCCTAAAATACTGAGAATTCATCCAGAAAATTAGATATTCTCAATGAATAATCATCCCCAAAAGACCATGCCTCCAGAACTTTTCCAATATTGGGAATATTCAACGTTGTTGGCAGTGTGATCATTTTCAAATAACGGGTCACTCCCATAAAGTGGTCCAGGCCGCGAATATTGGAGGACCTGCCCTCAGATATTCCAATAAATGCCACTTTTTTATGATAAAAACAGGCATTGCGTTGACGAACGCTAAGAACATCCAGCCAAAGCTTCAATATTCCCGGAAAACTGCCGTTGTATTCCGGTATGACAAAAAGAAATTTTTGTGAAGGTATGATATGTGTCTCCTGATAATTCACCATTTCCTCAGTCCAGTTATTTTCATCATAGAAAATCGGACGGGTCAAATCCGGGCAAAATTTCAGTAGATCCTGAAGTTCAATATTGATTCCTTTATGCAGAGCAATGGACTGCACTTTGTGTGCCAGTTCCATACTTTTGCTTTCTACCCTGTTGGAACAACTGATTAGCAATATGGACATGGTCTAGAAACCGGGATACGGACTTAATGTTCATTGCTCCTAAGCCCCAAAGTCCGTGGAAATAGCTAATTTTGCGGAAAATTTTAGCACACAATTATGTTGAAATACCTTGGGCATTCCTGTTTTCTACTTGAGTTGGGAGGCAAGAACATTTTGTTCGACCCATTCATTAGCGGCAATCCATTGGCTCAAGAAATTGATATTCAGAGCATTGATGCTGATTACATATTAATTTCCCACGGCCACGGCGACCATGTGGGCGATGCCGTGGAGATTGCAAAAAGATCCAAATCCAAGGTCATCTCAAATTTTGAAATAGTAAGCTGGTTTGAGAACAAAGGAATCAGCGGCATTGCCATGAATCATGGAGGAATCATCGATCTTGGCATTTGCAAAATCAAAATGGTAAATGCGGTGCACTCATCCACACTCCCCGACCAATCCAACGGGGGCAATCCTGCAGGTTTTGTCATTTGGTCCGAATCGGTTTGTTTCTATTTTGCCGGGGACACAGCTCTAAGCTGGGACATGAAACTAATTCCCTTGACCTGTCCAAAATTGGATTTTGCAATACTTCCCATGGGTGATGTATTTACCATGGGGATACAGGATGCACTGATCACTAGTGATTTCTGCGATGTCAAGACTGTGATAGCCGCACATTTTGACACCTTCCCTCCTATCCGCATGAACCACGAACAAGCTACTCAAGCCTTTTCTGCCCGCGAGAAAAAATTGATTATTCCCCATATTGCTCAGGAAATAAATTGGCGCTAATGGGCAAAGTAATCGCCATTGCAAATCAAAAGGGCGGGGTTGGCAAAACCACTACGGCCATAAATCTGGCAGCCTGTCTTTCCATCCTGGACCTAAAGGTATTGTTGGTTGATGCTGACCCGCAGGCGAATACCACCTCCGGAACCGGATCGGACCAACTTGAAATAAGCAATACACTTTATGATTGCATGATCCGAGGCGTTCCAGCGCACCAGGCTATTGTCGAGACGGCCACTCCCAATCTTTCAATTCTTCCCGCTGACATTGATCTTGTGGGGGCGGATATCGAGCTAGTCGGAATGGAGCAAAGAGAATTTGTGCTAAAAAAAGTCCTGGATCAGGTGAAAGGCAACTACGATTACGTAATCATTGATTGTTTACCCTCTTTAGGACTGATGACCATCAATGCCCTGGTCGCATCAGATGCGGTAATCATCCCAATCCAAACCGAATTATTTGCATTGGAAGGGCTGTCCAAAATCCTGAACACCATTGAGCTGGTACGCGAGAACCTGAATCCTGACCTGGTGATAGAAGGCGCCTTGCTCTCCATGTACAACAAAACGCTTCGCATGTCAACAATGGTCGTCGAAACGTTAAAGGAAAACGCGCAAATTCCGGTTTTTGAAACGATAATCCATAGAAATTCCAAAATAGCTGAAGCTCCATTGGCTAAAAAGCCTGTAGTCCTGTACGATGCTGCCAGTAAAGGGAGTGTCAATTTTTTAAATTTTACGCAGGAATTCCTAAGCAAGCAAAAGTAAACTCAAATGAATCAAAAAAAAGAATTGGGAAAAGGTCTTCAAGCCCTGATCTCCAATATAAATCGGGAGGAAAGCACTCTCAAATCGGCCAAACCGAGACCAGAGGCGGAAAGTTTTCTCATCGACATAGACAAGATCAAGCCAAATCCCCAACAACCCAGGAGACAGTTTGAAGATGAACCCCTGGCTGAACTCGTCGCCTCCATCAAAACTTTTGGGATCATACAGCCTCTGACCGTGCGCAAAATTTCAGAGGGAGAATATCAAATCATATCGGGAGAAAGGAGATACAGAGCGTGTTTGATGTCCGGCCTGAAACAAATCCCTGCCTACATCAGATCTGCCAATGACCAGGAAGTCCTGGAAATGGCATTGGTGGAAAATATCCAACGAGAGGACCTTAATCCCATAGAAATAGCAATAACCTATTCCAGGCTGATGGAAGAATGTGCCCTGACCCAGGAAAAATTATCTGAAAGAGTCGGCAAACAAAGAAGCACCATCAGCAATTATGTAAGAATCCTAAAACTATCTCCTGAAATTCAGAATGCCGTAAAAAACAAAACCCTGAGCATGGGTCATGCGCGGGTCATTGCCGGAATAAATGATCTGCTTTACCAAAACTATCTTTACAAAGAGATCATCACAAAAGACCTTTCAGTCAGAGAGGCGGAAAGAATGGCTCAGCTCCATCAGGGATCAAAACAGCCAACAAATAATGCCACTCAAAAGGAAAACACAGCAGG
>CAYXKO010000328.1:0-3485 GCA_964465435.1 uncultured Saprospiraceae bacterium
CTATTTCCTTTCTGAGTCTTAAAATATCCTCAGACAGCACACCTGAATCAAATTTTGAAAAATAGGTCTTTTGCTGATTTCTGATATCGCGCAATCTCATGATCAGGCGATGGGATTCATCTACTTTGTCCCTGCATTTTTTTAAGAAGGCAAATCTTCGCAATGCATCAGAATCCGTGGACGGATAGCCCAGGTTTCTTATCAGACTGACCGTATCCCTGAAAACTTCTTTCCTGTTTAGAAAGACCTGGATGTCATATTTTCCGGGAGGGGCCAGCGGACCGGCCAACGATCCTCCCCAAAGGATCATCCCATCGACTTTATAAGCGTCCTGATATTTAATAGGCAGGAGGATCAGGTTGGAGCCTTGATTTAGCTCTTTCTCCGTAAATCCTTTTTTGTACTTATTGGAAATCTTGGCGATGGTATCTCCGGATTTGCTTAGCAAGCAGAAGTCCATAGTGTCCGTTGATTGCAGGCTGTCCAGGTAAAAAAACAACATAAATTCTGAAGGGTGATTGATGCCGGACCTCTTGACCTTTTTATCCATGGTTCCCCGCATACTGTAGGTCGGTTTGGGGTGGAGGAAGTGATTTTTTCCCTCTGTAAACTGACTTAAATTTCGCAAAGGAGTTAAGTCATCCAAAGTCCAAATGCTTCTTCCCTGGGTGGAAGCAATGAGAATGTGGTCTTTTACAGCCAGGTCCGTAACGGGGACAACAGGAAGGTTTAGTTGCAGACTAAACCAGTTTTTTCCACCGTCCTCGGAAAAGTAAATGCCGCGCTCAGTGCCGCAATACAGCAATCCGGGTTTTATGGGGTCCGCTCTCAGTACTCGTGTGAAGTGGTCCGAATTAATTCCTTTGTCTATTCTCTTCCAGGTATTTCCAAAATCTTCAGTCTTCCACAATCCAGGTGAATAATCCCCGGTTTTATAGGATGTTGCAGCAATATAACAAGCGCCCGGTTCAAAGGGATCGGCCTCAATGCTGTTTACCATGGTCCATTTGGGCAATCCCGCTGGTGTGACATTGATCCAATTCTTACCTCCATCCTTGGTAATATGGACCAACCCGTCATCTGATCCGGTCCAAATCACATTTGAATCGGAATAAGATTCCGCCATGGCAAAAATGGTGCAATAATATTCCACCGATGTATTGTCGTGAGTAATAGGCCCTCCGGAAGGGAGCATTTTGGAAGTGTCGTTTCTGGTCAGATCTGGACTAATGGTGTTCCATTTTTGACCTTCACTATATGTTACGTGGACATGGTTTGAGCAGGCAAATAATTTTTTTGGATTATGCCTTGAAAAAAATATAGGAAAATTCCACTGAAATCTGTATTTCAGGTTAATGGCACCATGGCCTATGGGGTTGTCCGGCCATACGTGGACATTTCGGCCCCAGTTGTTTTTGTGATCGTATCGGGTCAGATAACCACCATAACTTCCGCCATAGACTATATCCGGGTTGAGGGGATCCACGGCAATATGGCCTGATTCTCCCCCTGCTGTGCCTTCCCAATCCGATTGTCCTATTGAATTGGATTCATTTCTATGGGCAATTCTTATGGTGCTGTTGTCCTGTTGGGCCGCATATATCCTAAAAGGAAAATGATTGTCCGTGGTAATTCTGTAAAATTGTGCGGTAGGCTGGTTGTACAGGGAGGACCAGGTTTGTCCGCTATTTTCAGTGATCTGAGCGCCGCCGTCATTAGCCAGTATCATCCTGGAGGGGTCGTTGGGATCAATCCATAGATCGTGATGATCTGCATGTCCAGTGGGCATTGTTTGAAAACTTTTTCCACCATCTTTTGATTTGTGCAGACTGACGTTTAAAACATAGACCGAATTCGGATCTTTAGGATCCACTTGCAACCGGCTAAAGTACCAGGCTCTTTGTCTGATATCTCTGCTTTCATTGACCCTGAGCCAGGATGATCCAGCGTCTTCCGAACGAAACAGCCCTCCGTTCTCGTTTTCAATTACGGCATACAGGATGTCGGGATTGGATTGGCACAGACTGAGGCAGGAAATGCCCCACAAGCCTTTGGGCAGACCTTTTCGCCCTTTCATATTTTCCCATTTTTCACCTCCATCCCGACTCATCCACATACTGCTTTCCGGTCCCCCGCTGATCAGACTATAGGGCGACCTTCTGACATTCCAAACATTGGCATAGATGATATTGGGAAGAGTAGGGTGGAGTACCAGATCAACAGCTCCGGCTGAATCACTCAGAAAAAGACATTTTTTCCATGTCTTTCCCCCGTCCACTGTTTTATATACCCCTCTGTCTTGATGATTCTTAAACAGATCCCCAAGCGCTGCAACATAGACAATATCCGGATTTTTGGGATGAATTCGGATGCGGGTGATGTGTCTTGTATTTTCAAGTCCCTTTAATTTCCAGGATTTCCCTCCATCCTCTGACTTCCAGATGCCCGCACCTGGGGACACATTGCCGCGGACGGTTTGTTCACCGGTTCCGACCCAAAGGATATTGGGGTCAGAATCCGATACGGCAACAGATCCTATGGAACCCCCAAAATAACCATCTGAAATGTTCTCCCAGTTATTACCAGCATCTACTGTTTTCCAAACACCCCCTCCGGTACTTCCCATAAAATAAGTGGTACGGTTATGGAGCAACCCGGTTACGGCACAGGATCTGCCACCCCGGAAAGGTCCTATATGACGCCATTCCAGGGATTTTATAAATTTTTCTTTCGGATGAATGTTTTGAGCATTTATCAGTCCTGGGATAGGGCAGGCAACAAAGAAAATCAGGATATGAATTATCATTCTCGGCAACATGAGGCGAATTTTGTGCTGCGAAATTAATTCAGTTGTACTGAAAATCAATAAATACTGAATATTTTGGATTTGTTCTTTCAGAATGCATTAATGAATGTGTCAGGCGAAGAAAAGAGATATTATCTTAATTTTGCCCTTCGTATGGATTCCGGACTAAAGATTGGAGGCTTATCCCTTCCTAAATTCCCCTTGCTTTTGGCTCCCATGGAGGACGTGAGCGATCCGCCATTCAGGTCATTGTGCAAAAGTCAGGGCTGTGATCTGATGTATACTGAATTTATTTCGGTGGAAGGTTTGATCCGGGATGCTGAAAAAAGTGTAAAAAAACTGGATATCTATAACGAGGAAAGACCTGTGGGTATTCAGATTTTTGGTGCGGAATACGACTCCATGATGAGGGCTGCTGAAATCGTGGAGGATGCGGGTCCCGACCTATTGGACATAAATTATGGTTGCCCGGTTCAGAAAGTAGTGTGTAAGCTGGCAGGTGCTGGTATATTGAAGGACATCGACAAAATGGTTAGTTTGACATCGGCAGTGGTCAAATCAACCAGCCTTCCGGTTACAGTTAAAACAAGACTTGGCTGGGATGAGGAGTCCATCAGAATTGTTGAAGTGGCTGAAAGATTGCAGGATGTGGGCATCCAGCCTCTTACGATACATGCAC
>CAYXKO010000329.1:0-3479 GCA_964465435.1 uncultured Saprospiraceae bacterium
ATCAACAAGACCATCCAAAGGGCAAAGACGGTCATTCGTTTTGCCATAGCACATGACTATCTGGACAAAGATCCCTGGATGATCCATAGGGCTAAATCAGTGAGCATTGAAATAAAGTACCTGACCCAGGCAGAGTTATCCAGGCTGGAGGCCTTTGAGTTTCAAAATACCAAGCACAGCAAGGTCAGGGATTGCTTTGTGTTTGCCTGTTATACAGGCTTGGGTTATCTGGAGCTGAAAAGTCTGAATCAATCCCATGTGGAAGAAAGGAATCAGATAAAATGGCTGAAGATCAGGCGGCAAAAGACCCAAAAAATGCAGCAGGTACCCTTGTTGCCCCAGGCAGAGGAGATCCTTCAAAAGTACCAGGGCAAACTACCCGTACTTTCCAATCAAAAGATGAATGAATACCTCAAGGACATAGGAAGGCTCTGTGGGATCCAAACACCTATCTGTACTCATTTGGCGAGAAAGACATTCGCTAGCACAGTATTATTAGCCAATAACGTGCCTATCAAGGTGGTCAGCACCCTGCTTTCACACTCAGACTCCAGGGTCACAGAAAAGCATTACGCAGAGCTTCAGCAGGATGTGGTAGGCCAGGAGTTGATCAAACTGATGAGAAGGTGATGGAAGCTAATTAGACGGTTGGTTTTGCAGTGCGATCAAATGAGATGACAATAGTTTCCAGTAAAATTTGTCTGGAAATTGCCTTTTGCAAACAATGAATTCAGACTTAACCAATGATCCCAATTTCAGGATATCGGATTTTACCATTTTAAATACAGAGTCTTCGTCAAAGGACTTATTGAAAAAAAAACTATGATATTTATTTGTTTATCAGATTATTATGAGTTGGTTAGAATGTGTTGTGAACAACGGAATTAAGTCAAAACCAGTTTAAACCGGTTATTTTCATTTCAGATTTCTTGGAGGTATACCTTTCGCCAAAATTACTAAAATGTCATCTGAACAATCAAAGAATGCTGGATGCCTTGGAATTTCCAGCACAGCCTGGGGTGGTATCATAATAATAGCCACATTGCTAACTTTGGCCGACCAGCTTGGTTGCAATATATTAAACACCACGGAATTTATTGATGATCTTTATATATCTGGAAATAAGGCACAGAGAGCATATGAAATTACCGATTTTAAAACTGGTTACAATTTTATGAAAATTGGTGAAGATATTTGGGCGAATCGAGGGTATTTAAAGGACAAAGGAATCAAGGAACTTGAAATTATTTTTCTAGTGGAATGCGTTGATAAATTTGGCAATGAATCAATTAAAGAAGCTGGTAGATATAAATTGGATGCTGACCATTTGGATTATTTGTTTAAATGTAAGACAGAATTGGCATATATTCATTTTAGCCAATTGGAAACGTACATGAAGTTGGCATTTCGCGAAAATTGCAACGGCCCTATTTATAAAGCTCCAAATTAATTATCCCTTAGGCCTTAAATAGTCAGGAAGGGTATACTCAACTCGAATTTTATATTTTTTAAGATTTTTTTCTTTGTTTCATCCTGGAATTACATACATTTTATACCCCCCCATCTTCCATTGAACCCCTCAAAAGGTACTTTTTAAAAAAAAATCAAATTTTTACTAACATAATGTATAGATGATTTTCGACCCTCTTCTCCTCCCTTGATTGATCTCTATTTCAATCTTCCCTTGATAGAGCCTGTCTGAGCACTCTCCGCAGCCCTACACCCCACTAACCTTTGGTTGGGAAATCATCCCTCCCCCCTTCTCAAAGGGGATTTCTTAATTTTTAACTTTTTTTTTTATGGTAACAGTTAGTGGTTATGCCGTTAGGCACAATCAGGATGGAGAGGCTTTTGTGGTCCTCATCCTGCAAGGAGATTTGGAGTTCATCCAATCTCAAAGAACAGGTCATTTTTATGCAACTGCAAGAAAATGCACCATTTCCTCCACATTTTCTGAACAGATGGCAGCAACCCTGGTGGGCAAACAGATTCCAGGAACTATCATCAAGGAAAAATGTGATCCATATGATTTTGTAATTCCTGAGACAGGAGAGATTCAGGAACTTACTTATCGCTGGATTTATGTGGCTGATGATACCCCGCAGCAGGTGAAAGCTGATTTGAATGTATTCAGCAGAAATGGCAGATTGGTTGAAGCTTAACTGTTGCCATTTCAGGAAGGGCGTATGCTTTGAGTGTACGCCTTTTCCTCTTTTGTATCTTATTGATTTACAAACGTATTAAATTTTGAGACATGAATATTCGCAAAGCGCAAAGAAGACAAGCCAGCATTAAAATGGCCATTCAGGGGCCTGCAGGCTCTGGTAAAACCTATTCCTCCCTATTGATCGCAAAAGGTTTGTGTGGGAATCTTGAAAAGGTGTGCATCATTGACACTGAAAATGGATCATCTGATCTGTATGATCATCTGGGCACGTATTATATTATAGCTATTCAAGCGCCCTTTAGCCCTGAGAAATACATCCAGGCCATAGAGCTTGCTGAATCAAAGGGTATGGAGGTGATCATCCTGGACTCCCTTTCCCATTCCTGGGAATTTCTGATTGATTTTCACGCTTCCCTCACAGGAAATTCATTTTCCAATTGGGCAAAAGTTACACCCAGGCACAATGCCTTGATCACTAAAATCCTAAGCTCCAACGCCCACATCATCGCCACCCTCAGGGTTAAGCAGGATTATGTGCTGAATGACAAGGGCAATGGTAAGCTGGTCCCAGAAAAAGTAGGTCTGAAAGCCATTCAGAGAGATGGCGTGGATTATGAATTTACCCTGGTCTTTGATCTGGATATCAGGCATCATGCAAGCTGCAGCAAGGATAGGACTGGACTGTTTATTAATCTGCCTGAATTTATGCTGTCAGAATCCACTGGCAGAAGTATCAGGGATTGGTGTCACCAGGGTGTGGAGGAGATCATTCGGAGAATTGAGGGTGCCCAGGATCTCAATGAGCTTAGTCAGGTGTATCATCAATCCAAAGATCGCTTCCCAGAACTTTTGGGACAGTTTACAAGTCGAAAAAATTATTTAATTAACTCAAAATCAATGCAAAATGGAACTGCAAACAATTAACCCTCTTTTGGATGAGATGGAAAAGCCCTTTATAGTAGCCAATACACTGCCCTGTGATTTGGAAGCCTTAAGACAGGAGCATATCATTCCTGTATTCACCAAGGACAACCATCCTTTGATCTCCCAATCCCAATTGATTGAAATTACAGGGGATGTGCTGTCCAATTTTCAAGAATTCAAGGTCTCAAATCCTCAGATCAGGGTATCTCATCCAATCATGGGCAGAATTCCTGAAGCACGCAATAAAAGGGCAGTAGAATTGTTGCCCCATGAAAAGACCCTCTACTACGAAAGGATGATGTATTTGTATCAGATTGGAAATATTAAATCTGTAATTCAAGGTCAGGAGCTCTCCTTGGTGGTGGGAGGCGTAAAATCCTATTCATGG
>CAYXKO010000330.1:0-3468 GCA_964465435.1 uncultured Saprospiraceae bacterium
ACCTTCGTTTGTTTGGTTTCATGGCTGTCGCAGTCATGGGCTGTGCCGCCTTTGGACAGGACGATAAGGCCTATGAGAGCATTTCCATCGCGCAGGGTCTCTCCCAGGGCATGGTGTTTGATCTTCTGCAGGATTCGGAGGGATTTATCTGGGTCGCCACCAAAAGCGGCCTCAACCGCTATGACGGCTATGGTTTTAAAGTCTTTATGAATGATCCCTATGACGACCACAGCCTCAGCAGCAATACAATCGTGGAGTTGTTTGAGGACAGCAAAGGTCGCATCTGGGCGGGTACAGAAACAGCGGGTGTCAATGTTTACGACAAGGAGTCTGGACTTTTTTATCGCATAGCCAACCAACAGTCCGAACCGGGCAGCCTGTCGGGCAGTGTGATCCGGGCCATTGAAGAAATGCCGGATGGCAGGATCCTCATCGTCACCGACCTCAAGGGGCTGCATATCGTCAGCCTGCCTGCTGATTTTATTGCCAGGGGCACCGCTCCAATGATCACCCGGCTCTCCTTGCCTGAGAGCAAGCCGGTCTGGGGCATGGGCAAGGACCGCGACGGAAACATCTGGATCAGCGCCATGGATGGCACCGTCTACAGCCTGGATCCGGCGACAAACAGTTTCAGGACCCTGCCGGGGGCCAGAATGCACAACAGCGGATACCTGAACCAGGATGGATCCTTGCTGATCAACAACAACCTGTACCTGGACAAGGGCCATGAGATCGTTCCTCTTTTTGATACAGACAGGATCGCAGAGGGCAACATCATCATCTCCTCCAGGATAGAGCTGTGGGAGTACCATCACCGCGAATTGCATTTCTACGATATCAGCAGATGGGAAAAAGGCCGACCCGTCAACTGGAAGGAAAAACTGCCCATCAATACATCCAGCCGCATCTGCTACCCCTTTATGATCGACCGCTCCGGCATTTTATGGAGTGGTTCTGTGGGTTATGGACTGCGGAAGTACAAAAGTGTATATCCCCTGTTTACCACCAGAGCAAAAGGCAAAAGCATCCGCATGATCGTGCCGTCCGGCCATAGCGACCTTTATCTGGTGGATTATGGGTATCTGTGGATGAAGTTGGCCAAGGATTCCCTTTACCAGGATGTTTTTGCGGTTAAACCCGGATTGAAAGAGGTGGACAATTTCATCATTTCCTCAAAAAATGAATACTGGTTTAAGAGCGATCATTCGGGGTATTACTCCTACGATCCCGGAAATGACAAACTGACCGCCTTCCCTGAGATCAATGCCGATCAGCACTTTGGCAGGAAACAACCCTTTCTCGAAGACAAGAGGGGACGCATCTGGCTTCCGGGTCTGGATGGCAGGATCAGCATCTGGGATCCGGCCAAACAAAAGCCGGACATCCTCAACATCAATCCGGGCGGCGCCAAAATCCTCTGCACGGCGCTTATCGAAGATCGCCATGGTGTTTTTTGGGTGGGTACTGAAAACGGATATGCCAAAATAGTGCTCAGGGACGGCGATATCGCTTCGGCACGGGTAGAATGGTTTTACAACGACAGCCAAAACCGGAATTCCCTGAACTATAACCTGGTGTCTGCTTTTCTGGAAGATCCCCACACACCGGATGAGTATCTGTGGATATCCACCAAGGGGGGCGGGCTGAACCGGCTACACAAATCGACCGGAGCGTATTTTTACCTCACCCAGAAAGAAGGCTTGCCTGACAATGTGGTGTATGGCATCCTTGCCGATGATCAGGGAAACATCTGGGGCAGCACCAACAAAGGCATCTTTTGCCTGACGGCGACGAAAAAGGGAAATGACTTCACGTATCAGTTCAGGAATTTCAGAAAATCCGCAGGACTGCAGGATGATGAATTCAACAGCGGCGCCTATGCCAGGCTGCCCAATGGAATGCTTGCCTTTGCCGGTGTAAACGGGCTGAACGTCTTTGATCCCAGGGAAGTGCTGGAAAAAAGTTTTACCCCACCGGTGTATATCACAAACATTCTGGTGGGCAACAAGGAGGTGGTGCCACATGACGCCAGCAGGGTTTTGAAGTCGGCGATTGAAAAGACCCTGTCCATTACCCTGGATCACCTTCAGGACATCCTCACCCTGGAATTTTCTTCCCTGGATTATACGGCGCCCGATCAGAACAAATACCGCTATCAGCTAGTAGGCATCGATCATGATTGGGTGGAGAGCGGCACCCGCCGTTCGGCCACCTATCTGCACCTGCCTGCGGGGACCTACGTTTTTAAGGTGCAGGGCAGCAACAGCCAGGGCATCTGGAGCGATAAGCCTGCGATGCTGAAGATCATCGTGCTGCCTCCCTGGTGGCTTAGCTGGTGGGCTTATACCCTGTATGTTCTGGTGGCTGGTGTCGGGATCAGGAGCTACTTTAAGTTCCGGGTGAATAAGGCCCGCCTGCAATCGCAATTGCATTTCGAACAAAACGAGGCAAAAAGGATCAAGGAACTGGATGCCATCAAAACGCAGTTGTACGCCAACATCACCCACGAGTTTCGTACACCGCTGACCGTCATCCTGGGTATGGCCAACCAGCTACGCAATGATCCCGGCAAATACCTGCAGTCCGGGGTGGACATGATCGTGCGCAACGGAGAAAATTTGCTGAAGCTGGTCAACGAGATGCTGGACCTTTCCAAACTCGAGGATGGTAAGATGACCCTGCGTCTGATCAACGGAGACATCATCAGCTTCCTCCGCTACATCGTGGAATCCTTCCAGTCACTGGCAGCCAGCGAACAAAAACAGTTTCACTTTCTGTCGGACGTGGACGAATTGCTGGTGGCGTTTGATGCGGAGAAGTTCAGGCAGATCGTCACCAATTTGTTTTCAAATGCATTGAAGTTCACACCCGCACAGGGCAACATATACGTCAGCATTTCCCGGGAATCCGGAGATCCCAGGGACGGGACCACGACGCTGGTCCTGAAAGTGAAGGATACCGGCACCGGCATTCCGGAAGATCAGATCCCCCATATTTTCGAACGGTTTTATCAGCTGGACAACAGCCTTACCCGCAAGGCCGAAGGCACCGGTATCGGACTGGCATTGACACGCGAACTGGTAAAACTGATGCAGGGCTCCATCCAGGTCAAGAGTCCGCCCATCGGAGCGACCAAAGGCACCGAGTTCATCATCCACATTCCACTCAAAAGGGTCAGCAAGACAGATGCGGAGTTCGACAAACTGCCCGCCCTCCAGGAGTCCCTGCAGGCAAGGCCTGCGGAGCCCGTCAGTCCAGCGGTCCCGGACGCGGATCTGACTGCCGCCGACGGAAGTCCCATGGTACTCCTGGTCGAGGACAACGCAGACGTAGTGGCCTATACAGCCGGCTGTCTTCAGGAATACAAATTGCTGGTGGGGAAGGATGGCAGGGAAGGTTTTGACATTGCCACCGCAAACACGCCCGACCTGATCATCACCGATGTCATGATGCCCTACATCGACGGAT
>CAYXKO010000331.1:0-3468 GCA_964465435.1 uncultured Saprospiraceae bacterium
ACCAGCCCCTGGAAGACAACCATTGCCCGTATATCTGGGTGTTCATATTAACCGAGGCGTTCATGGTGCGCAGTGCATAAAAACCTTTTGTAACATTGGTCTGCTGAAGGCCAAAGATCGTGTCAATCGCCTGGCCGTTGGTGTCCCTTCTGATGATGAGCGTGTCTTTCAGAAGACGATCCCCCTTTTGAAAAAACCATTCTTCACTGTAGTTGATGCCGGGAGTAAGGCTGATGTATTTCAATATCCTGAAGGAAGCATCTGCAGAGGCAGTATGCCTGACTCCATACCTCAGAGTATCCAGGGTCCTGCGCTGCAAAAGAAGGGAATCATAGGTACTGACGGAATTGCGCAGGGAGGAATTGTAGTTGACCGTAATCAACTCATACCACTTGGGCTGTGCTGAGATCTTCTTGCTGTTCTTAAACGGGTTTTGCGCTCTCATCCTGACGTCGAGAGAGGGAAACGTGATGTTGATGATCCGGGTATTCAGGTTCTGATTGTGCTGAAATCCGGCCACCATTGAGAATGGGGAGTTGGGAAACTGGTAGGTAAAATTCAGACTCGAATACAAGGTGGAATTGATTCTGCTCTGTGCATCCTGATAAACCACCCTGTCAAAAGAATTGGTGGAAAGATCTATGCTGCCGGAAAAAGTCCTGTAAGGATGGGCGCCCTGGTCCTGGCTATGGTTCCAGAATATCCGGATTGGCCTCTTGATTATTTTGCGGTAGTCATTGGGGAGCTCTTCCCTCAGATTTGAAGCGGTCAATATGAAACTGCCGGAATGCTTGTATTTTCTTTTGTAGTTTCCGTTGACCGTGGCAGAGAGCGAACCCTTGAACCAGATATCGGAAAGCACCTTCAGATCAAAATAATCACTCACAGGAATGTAGTAACCGATTTGACGAAGGCCAAATCCGTATCGGGGATCAAAATCGTAGTTTCTTGGAAAGATCAACCCTGCACTCCGGTTTTTGGAGATCGGAAAAAATCCGAAAGGCAGCATGAACGGAGGGGCGGGTATCTCTTTGACCTTCAGAATAGATGGCCCCACGATGACCATCTTGTTGGGAATCACCTTTTGCTTTTTGCTGTATATCCCAAAGTGGGGCTCCGGATGATCGCAGGTGGTGAATATCCCGTTTCTATTGAAAATAATGTCATCGACCCTGCTACCCTCCCCGGTCGAAGCGATGAACTTGGTCCGCTCGCCCAAAATAAACAATTCGGCTTCCCGGGTGACCACCCCTGTGATCGTACCCTTACGGGATTTGAAATTGTATTTCATGCTTTGGGCATCAAAGGATTGACTCTGGTCCTGAAACTTGGGAAGTCCGGTTTTGCGGCCCAAACTATCGACCAGAGGATCCGCATAGGCCAGACTGGCATTCAGATCGACCCGGATGTAATCGGCCTGAATGGTCATAGTCTGGTATTTGATCGAAGCTGCACCATACAGATAAAGCCATTTGCCCTCATAATCAAACACCATGCTGTCGCGGGCCGTATAGTCCACGGGCTCTGATATGGAATCGGATGACAACAGGTAAAGATTCTGCCCAATCAACACCAAGGAATCTGAGCGGACTGTATCTGCCTTTGATCGAAAGATCAAGGTATCCTGTGACCAGGCATCAAAGGAAATCAATAATAAAAGTCCAACCCAAAGCCCCCTCAAATCGAATAAAATTTTTCTTGAAATTTTATATATAAATATTTATAATATGTATATATTTGCATTGTAAATAAGAAAATCATGGAAAACTACGGCATCCGGCTATTCCGGCAGGAATGGTTTGTATTGATATTCATCCTGGGCGCGCTCCCTTCGACCGGTCTGTCCCATAACGACCCAAAAGTACAAATTATTGGCAGCTATACGGTGGTATTGGACCCCGGGCACGGAGGAAGAGACCAGGGAGCCAGGGGTGTTGAGTGTACCGAAAAGGAAGTAAACCTGAAAGTAAGTCAGATGGTCTCAGAACTGCTGAAGTCCGAGATGCCCAACAGCCGGATACTCCTGACGCGAAGCAGCGACCAGGCGGTGGGCCTTCGGGACCGGGCCAAACTGGCCAATCAAAACAAAGCGGATCTCTTTATCTCGATCCATTGCAATTCACACCACGATCATCAGGTCAGAGGCACAGAAAGCTATGTAATGGGATTGCACAAAACGGATGAAAACCTCCTGGTCGCCAAAACTGAAAACGCGGTCTTTCTGGAGGAAGAGGGACTGCAAACCGATCCCGAACCCCAGTCGGCCGAAGCCCACATCCTGTTCAGCCACATGCAGGAGCAAAATCTGTGGGAAAGCATCCGGCTGGCCTCCAATTTTGAAAAAAATGCACAGTTCCACCATCCCGGAGGGAGTCGCGGCGTACGACAGGCAGGCTTTATGGTGCTGCACCAGGTCGTGATGCCTGCAGTCCTGCTGGAACTGGGCTACATATCCAATCCGGAGGAGGAAAAGCTGCTCTGCTCCGAAGAAGGTCAAGCCAGGCTGGCTCAAATGCTGGTGGCCTCCATCCGAGAGTATTTCATCTCCCTGGAAACCCTCGCCGGAAGGATGAATTAACTTTTTCTTCTGGTGACTGACTCATCGGCAAAAATCCTCAGCTTGAAATAAACCCATGTTGCCCTATTTATTGGGCAATTCATAAATTACCTTACTTTTGCAGCTCAAAGAACAGTAGTTTGAAACTTAGCTCTGAAGTTAAAATAGGTATCCTGGCTTTTATTACACTGGCCATCCTGATTATAGGCTATCGGTTTTTGAAGGGAAGCAATCTGTTTGACCGGTCAAAGATCTACTATGCAGTCTACAAGGATGTGGAGATGCTGGATGCGTCGGCGCCGGTCCTGGCCAGAGGCATCAAAGTAGGGACGGTGATCAAGGTGGCACTCAAAGAAGATGTACCGGACTCTGTAAAGGTCACCATGGACGTAAAAGCAGGGATCAAATTACCCAAAAATGCCAGAGCCGTCCTCATTTCCACCGGACTCATGGGGGGCAAAGCCATTGAACTGAGGTTTGACCACCACTGTGAGGAGGATTGTCTGCCCAACAAAAGCTACCTTCAGTCTGAGGTTCAATCCCTGTTGGGTGGCATGGTCAGCCAGCAGGAATTAAAATCATACATCAAAGGAATCGGCACAGAACTGGACACCCTGATGCAGGGCACGGAACTCGGCTCCACCGTTAGTACGGCAGGTTCTGACCTGGCATCCTCCCTGAAGAACATCGAGCAAATCACACACCAGTTGCAGCTTTTACTGGCCAGTTCCAACAAGAACATCCAGGGCAGCCTATCCAACCTGGACAAACTCACAGCCTCACTCGCTGCCAATGCTTCCAACATCGATAAAAGTCTGGCCAATCTGAGTCAGATCACCGAACAGTTGAAAGCCTCCGATCCCGGGAAACTGGTAAAAGACGCCAACCTTGCCATCACTGAAATTTCAAGG
>CAYXKO010000332.1:0-3439 GCA_964465435.1 uncultured Saprospiraceae bacterium
ATCCACACCTTGCCGATGACGATCTCCGACTCGGTCTTGGGTACCATCTGGATTTGCCGGGAGTCCCTGCCCTCCATTTTTGCAGGACCCAGGTCGATCAGGGTAAAACGGCCCGGATCGGAAAGCAGCCCCATGGAGTAAAAGGGATTTTGCTTGGGCAAAAATGCGATTCCCTCCGTCTTGATCCGAAAGTCTTCCGGTTGTCGGAAATACAACTTGCCGGGCACGGGGTCCAACCTGACGTAGGGAATGTCAAATTCCATCCGGATGTCCGCCTTAAAGGTCTTCAGCTTTTTAAACTCCCTGCTCACCTGCTCCATCCAAAGGTCAGGTGTCTGGGCATAGAATGAAGCATGCACCAGGAAAAGCAGAATGCCTGTAAAAATTGGCTTCATCATACCTGAATATCCTTTTTGTTGAGGTGATAGATGGCGACGGACAGAAATGCAGCAATGTGCAGGACCAGAATCACGACGGAACGGAAAATACCGGTAGTATTGAGCGGATCATCAAACATATCGCGCCATACGGTCATGTAGCTGGTAAACAAAAATGGGCGGATGCTGTCAAAAAGCGGAAACTCAAGACTGCCGATGATGGTGAATACGATCACAATGGCCATGGACATGACGATCGGGCCGATGGAATTATTGGAAAAAGCTGACAACATCATTGAAAGGGCCGCGATCACGCTCAGGCTGACAAAGGCCAGGAGGAAAGCAGTCAGGAAGCGCCAGTGGATGTCCGCTTCCTTGAGAATGATCAGGGATTCGGATTTCAGGATGATCAGGTCTCCCGTGCCAAAAAGGGCCATGGAGCCATACAAAGCCAGCACCCCAAGAAACAAAAGCAAAACCGCCACATAAACGCTTCCTGCCAGATACTTGGCCAGTACCAGGCCGGTTCTGGTGACCGGAGTGGACAGCATGAAACGGAGCGTGCCCAGAGCAGCCTCCCCGGACAAGGAATCGCCGGTGATCAGGGCGACCAGAAGAGGCATCTGCAGGATCAGGGTCTGCAGGATGACAAAGCAAACCGTATAACCGTTGAGCACATTGCCCTCGATCGTAAAATAAGATTCCAGTTGCTGAAGGATGAATTTCAGGTAATCCTCACCGTCCACATACATGGCAAACTCGATGAGGAGCACCAGCGCTGCGATGGCACCCAGGCCGATGTAGCTCCGGGGCCTTCTGGCCATTTTGAACAATTCAGTCCTGATCCAGCTCAGCATGGCCCGCGTTTTGTGTCAGCTTTAAAAAATAATCTTCCAGTCTTCTTTTGTATTCCAGAGAATACAGAAGTACTCCTTCGGAGACGATCTCCCGTGCCAACTGTGGCAATTTGTCGTGGGACAGAGCAATCTCAATGGCCGAATCCGATATAATTTTCGAAAACGATCCCGGAAATTTGGTCTCTACAATGCCCTGTACCCTGACGGGTGCATTGCATTCGATCACCACGCTCAGGTCCTGATCGCTCAGCAATTGTCTGACCGGACCCTGAACCATTGCCTTTCCTCTGTCGATGATGACCATGTCGTCTGCGATCAATTCGATTTCCGAAAGTATGTGCGAGGATAGGATCACGGTTTTGTTGTGCACCCGCTTGAGGTCCAGGATCAGCTCCCGGAGTTCGATGATCCCCTTGGGATCGAGACCTGTGGTGGGTTCGTCGAGGATGTATAGTTCGGGATCGTGCATCATGGCCTGAGCCAGACCCAGTCTCTGCTTCATTCCGTGGCTGTAGGCGGCAACGGGGTCCTTGCCTCTGCCATGAAGACCCACGCGGTCCAGCATCTCCTCGATCTTTTTTGCATCCGGCTCGAGGCCGTACCACCTGGACAAAAGCCTCAGATTCTCTACACCGGTCAGATATGGATAAAAATCGGGTTTCTCGATGATAGCACCTATCCGGCCCAGTATCGCGGTCCTGTGACTGTGGAGATCCTTACCGAAAATCCTGACCGAGCCGGAGGTGGGCCTGATCAGAGAGAGGATCATGCGCAGGGTGGTGCTTTTTCCGGCGCCGTTGGGCCCCAGAAATCCAAAGATGCAAGCCCTGGAAACCTTCAGGTTCAATCCGTCCACGGCCCGGAAGGTTCCGAAATGCTTGGTCAGGTCTATGGTCTCCAGAATGGTTTCAGGCATCGGAGATTAATAACCGACAATCCGGACAAAGGTTTGGGAAATGGACTTTGGAAGGAATGATTAATGGTGCCTGTGGTGCGCGTCGCCCTGCTTGTTCCAGAGAAAGGGCTTGAAATCCAATTGCTTTGGCTGATCTTCATTTTCCCTGATCCTGTAATTCCCGCCCGCTTTCAACCCCCTGAAAGTCTGAATTTTTCCGGACGGGTGCCATCTGACAACCAGCGAATCCAGGACGGGCGCCTCTCCCATTCCGATCTGCACGACGTAAGGGCTCGAACCGAAACTGCCACCTGTATCCATCTGTCTGTGCACCTTGCGGGGTTGTCCCCGATCGGACAGATAGGCGGTCACGCGGGAATGCACTCCAAAATGATTGGATTTTTCACCCTGCAGGCGGAGGCTGACCTGTTTTTGCGGGAATCCGGGATTTTCAAAAAAAGCGGAATAAAATCCATCTCCCTCAAAGGCCCCACCCATCTCGGCAAAAATATCCTGGTCCCCGTCCCGGTCAAAATCTGCCAATGCAATGCCATGCCCTTTTTGAAGGTGTGCAAAACCTCCGGCATAACTGACGTCTTCCAATGCCCCGCCCTCTTTGTTCAAAAACATATGGTTGGGGATCAGGGATTCCAGGGCCGGCTCTCCGGTCCCGAGATAAATATCCTCGAAACCGTCGTTGTTGATATCCCCCTTGCTCGAACCCATCACAAAAATGGGTCGGTTGAGTCCGGCTTTCAAGCTGATGTCTTCAAATTGCAGATCGCCCTGGTTGATGTACAGGCGGGATATTTCGGTCTTGAAAGCCTTTTTGCGGGCATGGAGAACGAGGTCCTCGGCAAACACATTGAACCTGGATATGGCAAAGGAGCCACAGAAGATATCCAGCCATCCGTCATTGTTGAAGTCCATGCACCAGGTTGGAAAACTTTCCCTGGGCAGATGGACCGGCACCTCAGCGGCCAGTCTGAATTTGATTACTCCATCCTTCGATTCATTTTGGAAAAGGAGATTATCCCCTCCCATCACAGAAAGATAGAGGTCATTCCGGCCATCGTTGTTCAGATCCCCGCATGCGACCCCCTTGACAAAGAGGTCGGCATATTCAAGGCCCGATCCGGCGGTGACATTGGAAAAACTACCATTGCCATTGTTTTTCCAAAGCTCCAGAGGCAGGTCGCCATTTACCGATTCATTGCCGATGAACAGGTCAAGCCAGCCATCGTTGTTGAAATCAGAAAATACTGCGGCCTGGGTGGACCTTGGCTTAAACAATCCGCTCTCCAGGGTGA
>CAYXKO010000333.1:0-3436 GCA_964465435.1 uncultured Saprospiraceae bacterium
CTAAGTTTGGTTAAAAGTGGATAAGAAAGTCTATTATTTATGCTTAAAAAAAGGTGGAAAGACCACCCAATTTTCCGCTTTTTTTGCTATTAATGGATGCTTATATCCATTATTTAGTGGCAAAGGTAGTGGTCCTCCAACCTGTCACAATGACTCCAGTCAGCAAGAACAATGATATTGATCATGGCATATTCAAAGGCTTATAATCATATTTGCGGCTTATTACGCAATTTTGGTATTTACAAAGGGCTTCAGCTACAGCATCAGGGTTTTGATTTATCTGACAATAAACAGGTCAGAGGACCGTGCCATTGGTTCGAGGGAGATCTCTCAAAAACTGAACATTCCGGTGGCCTTTGTGTCCAAGATCCTAAGAAACCTGGTTGAGGCCGGACTCATTGTTTCTCATAAGGGCCCTCAGGGCGGATTCAGATTTGTGGAGTCGACGATGGATATCACGCTCGCCGATGTGATTCAGATCACGGATCAGAGGGATTATTTTACCAATGTTTGCGTCCTGCATTTTGGAGCATGCAATGCCAGTAAACCCTGTCCGCTGCACCATTTGCTGGTCCCGGTCAATGTTGAGCTGAAAAAATTCTTTGAGAAAACCAAATTCCGCCAATTGCTGGAGGACAACAAAAGGGAAACTCTGGAAAGGATTTTTGACAAGATCCAGAGTGATCTTTAGTTATCTTTGGTTGGTCCTGGGAAATAATTCCTCATCTACTTCCAGGGTGGTTCTGAATGCCACAAAGTGACCTGCAAACTTGTCGATGTGTTTTTTCTGCAGGTCGGGTGCGTTGAGACTCATGTATTTGCTCAAATTTTCACGGGAAGGGCAGTCATAGAGGACGGAATAGGTCTCGCCATCGGTATCGTCTGAATCCAGTTTTGACAGCCGGCACTTTACGAAATAGCCCGTATCCAGAACCTCCGGAATGTGGACCGATTTCATCCATTGAAGCCACTCCTTCCGTTTCTCGGGGGATATCTTGACCGTAACGTGATACATGATCATGTGCTGCAGATTAATCTGTTGCAAAAGTAAAGATATCCCGGTCAGTCCGGAGGATAATCGCGGATATATGATTATGTTCCTTAATTTTGCGCTTCCAATCCCCTGTCATGGACTCCATACGCATACAATCCGCACTCATCTCAGTTTTTAACAAAGAGGGACTTGAACCCGTCATTCGCCTGATGCACGACATGGGCATTGTGATTTATTCGACCGGTGGGACCCAGGAATATATCGAATCCCTGGGCATTCCAGTGGTCAGTGTAGAGACCATAACCGGTTATCCTTCCATTCTGGGCGGCAGGGTCAAGACCCTGCATCCCAAGGTCTTTGGAGGGATTCTTGCCATGCGCAACCAGGATCACCTGAGTCAGTTGGCTCACTTCCAGATCCCATCCATTGATCTGGTCGTCGTGGATCTGTATCCGTTTGAGGAAACTCTGGCGTCCACGAACGATGAGTCTGCCATCATTGAAAAAATCGACATAGGTGGGGTTTCCCTCATCAGAGCGGCCGCCAAGAATTTTAAGGATGTCGTCGTGATCGGTTCCCGAGATGGATATTCCGCGTTGAGCGATATTCTCAGCAACAATGCCATCACCCGGATCGAGACCCGCAAAAAACTGGCCTTTGAGGCATTTGCGGTCACATCCCGGTACGACACGCTCATCCGCGATTATTTCGCCACCGGACAAGGGAGGATCCCCTTGAGGTATGGGGAAAATCCCCATCAGAAAGCATGGTTTGAGGGAGATCTTGGTCTGGAATATTTGCATGGCAAGGAACTTTCCTACAACAATATACTGGATGTGGACGCGGCCATGAATCTCATGCTGGATTTCCGGTCTGAAGCTCCTTGTTTTGCCATTCTGAAACACAACAATGTCTGTGGCATAGCGGTGAGAGACACGCTGGCCGGTGCCTGGAGGGACGCCCTTGCCGGTGATCCCGTATCAGCATTCGGAGGAATTCTGATCTGCAACCGGTCAGTGGACCTTGAAACAGCCACCGAGATCGACAAACTATTTTACGAGGTACTGATTGCCCCTGATTTTGATCCGGATGCCTTCAGCCTGCTCAGTGCGCGTAAGTCCAGGATTTTGATGAAGGTCATAAGCTGGCCTCACGAGAAGATCCAGGTCCGCACGGCACTTTCCGGAAAATTGATCCAGGAGAAGGACCAGGCCCTGCCCGCAGAGACCGATCTAAAAACCGTGACGCGCTTTGGTCCGGATGAGAGGGAGATCCGGGATCTGCTTTTGCGGCAAGATGCACCAAGCATTTAAAGTCCAACTCCATTGCATTGGTCCGTGACCTCCAGCTCATAGGAATGGGTTGTGGTCAGACCTCGCGGGTAGACGCATGCAGGCAGGCCATTGCCAAATCGCTTGCCATGGGCTTCGAGACCCGGGGTGCCGTCATGTCCTCAGAAGCTTTTTTCCCTTTTCCGGATTGTGTAGAACTGGCTGCGGAGGCCGGAGTGACAGCCATCGTACAGCCCGGCGGTTCTGTGAATGATGGAAAAAGCATCGACCGTGCCAATGAACTTGGCGTAAAAATGGTTCTATCCGGCATCCGGCAATTCAAACATTAGTCTTCACTCCTTGGCAAATCTGAACGTCGATATTGGAAACTCCCGGATCAAACTGGGTTTGTTTGAAGGCAACGTTCTGTCGCATTCTGCATCTTTCCTTTATGACCAGGAGGATGTTTTGATGAAGTGGATCTCAGATCGCGCGGTGGATGCCTCGGTCCTTTCCTCTGTCCAGAGGGAAGATCATCCCCTGGTACAAAGGTTGATGAAGGCACTCAGGCCATTCCGATTTGACGGCAGATCTCCTTTGCCTGTTGTTCTTCATTACCAGACCCCTGAGACTCTGGGGCAGGATCGGATCGCAGCACTTTGCGGTGCACGGTCTATCTATCCCGGAAGAGATCTGTTGATAGTCAATGCAGGCAGCTGTATCACCTATGATCTGCTTACCGGGCAGGGGATATTTGAAGGAGGCAATATCGCGCCTGGCATGAAAATGCGCTGGCGTGCCATGCACGAATTTACAGGCAGGTTGCCAATGGTGGATTCCTCAGGAATTGACTTTTCTCAATTGCTGGGCAGAAATACGGAGGAAGCACTTGCTCTGGGAGTCATTCAGGGAATTGCCGCGGAGATCGAATACTACTTTTCACACCTGCAATTAAAATACCCGGAGCTTAGTCTCGTTATGTCTGGCGGCGATGCCGTTTATCTTTCCTCCCTGGCGGGCAGGGAGCTGATTCTGGAACCCAATCTGGTCCTGTATGGGCTAAACGAAATACTTCAATACCAATGAACAGCAATTTGCTGTTCTTGGCTTTATGCTTCTGTCTGGAGCAAGCAGTGGCTCAGAATTACGAATTATCGCCCCTCTCCTGATA
>CAYXKO010000334.1:0-3427 GCA_964465435.1 uncultured Saprospiraceae bacterium
CACGGCGATGGTGTTGTCATTGGGACAGGCGCCATCAATATCTCCGTAAAAACTGGTACCCACAGAGATCCTGAAGGGACCTGAATATTCGGTATCATCCTGCCCGGTTCTTTGTATGGAGGGATCCGACTTCAGGGCATCGATTTTCTCCCTGTGCAGAACCATGCTGTCCTCCTGCTCCCTGGACCGGTGCAGCTGCATCACACTTCTTAGAGCAGGGTCATAGGCCATGTTGGCCTGCCGGGGCGTGAACTCCATCTCCCGTTCGGCGTACTGTATGGGAGGGCCGGGAATGGATATAAAATCTCCTGACAATCCTTCCGGATATCTGGGTTTATGCTCCGGAACCTGTGCCTGCAGTACGCCAAACATGCTGATCGCAATGCTAAACAGACCGATCCAAAGACCACTTGAATTTTGCTCTTGCTTCATAATTCCAAATTTACCTCCACGAGAAAAGCCATACCAAAACTCTAAAATAATTAAAAAATCCCGGATGGCAAGAAATTTCGTTTTGCGAAACCTGGTTCGCAGCAAATTTAGTGGACAAACCAGTTGGAAAATGATCTCAATAAAGAAAAGAAACCGCTCAGTCCGGAATCCCTTTCCGATGGCTCCATGGCAGACAAAAGAAAAACGAAAACTCAGGTCATTGCCCGGATTTGTTTTCTTCCAGCCAAAGACCATACCCTACCAGGATAATAGCAATGCCAGTGATCGTCCAGTCAATCCAAATGTTGCCGATGAACCGGGTGCTGAAGAGCAAAACAAGCCCAAGCCATCCTAAAACGGTTTGAAGGTTAAAAGATCTTCCGAGAATGCGGACGGTTTTCATGCGTTTTTATTTTATTCATTCCATAACAACCCTGTCAGTGCCAAAGTTAATCAAAAGGCATGAAAGCCGGGTGTCCCAGCTTAAACAATATTCTGTATATTGATTCCCGGAGCGTCTATGAATCAGAACTTCATTAATTTTACCTTCGCGGCAGGGGTTGATCCGACCCCATTCAATCCCGCTGCCGTTGATAAGAAATATATATGCCGGACTCCAAACTCCTGCGCAGAGTAAAAAGTTGAAAGAAACAAAATGAAACAATTTGACAAACACTTCTGGATCAAGTTATCCCTGGTCAATTTTCTGATCGTGGCGGTGATCGGTCTTTTGATGCGGTATAAGATCGGATTTGAACTGGAATTTTTCAATCAGAAGTACATGCAGCACGCGCATTCCCATTTTGCTTTTTCGGGTTGGGTTTCCCAGATGCTGATGGTGCTGATGAGCGCCATCCTGCAAAGACATCTGAGTGCTGATCGCATTATCACCTACCAGAGGATCCTTTGGGTCAATTACCTTTCCGCACTGGGCATGCTGATTTCTTTTCCCATACAGGGATACGGACTTGCATCCATCATACTGTCTACGTTGAACTTATTTGCCTCCCTTGCCTTTTGCCTGCGATACCTGTACGATCTCAACCACATCCC
The DNA here is from genome assembly GCA_964465435.1 of uncultured Saprospiraceae bacterium. GTDB lineage: Bacteria > Bacteroidota > Bacteroidia > Chitinophagales > Saprospiraceae > Vicinibacter. Next base: position 1,486 of record CAYXKO010000334.1, read on the forward strand.
GCGGCATTTCTACAAACAATGGCTGAGGGCTGCCCTGATCTTCAACCTGATGTCCGCCCTGGGCACCTTGTCCCTGGTGTATATGGAAGTCATCGATCACGCACCCCAGAAACTTTACCTGTCCTCCCTCTACTGGTATCTGCACTTTCAGTACAATGGATGGTTTAGCTTTGCCTGCATCGGGATCTTCCTGGAATACCTGAGCCGTCGCGTACCGGAATACCGGCTTTCTCAAAGAGCCTTCCTGCTGTTTGCCCTGAGTTGCGTACCGGCATTCGGATTGTCCGAACTCTGGCTCCATGTACCCGCATGGCTCTACTGGATCATCGCGCTCGCAGCCGTGCTGCAGCTTTCGGCCTGGATCACGATCCTGCGCAGCCTGCACTACTCCACTTTTATGCGGTTACCGGATGCACCCGGACTGACCATCCTGCTGTTTCGTTACCTGGCAGTTGCCATGACGATCAAACTCCTGCTGCAGCTTGGATCCGTCATCCCCGAGGTCAGTCAATGGGCCTACGGCTACCGGATCATCGTATTGGCCTATTTGCACCTGGTGCTGCTGGCGGTGATCTCCGTCTTTTTGATCGCCTTCGCTTATGTCAATTTTGACTTTCACCACAACCGACTGACGAAAAACGGGATCCTGGTATTCATCACAGCGGTATTCCTGACAGAATTCACTCTAGCCGTACAAGGCGTAGGGATCATGTACAAGGAGGCCATGCCCTGGGTCTATGAAGCGCTTTTTGTGATCGCACTGGGCATCGTAGGCGGCATCGTCCTGATGGTCCGCGGACAGATCGAGCACAAAAAAGGAAAGGAAAATCTGTACCACCTGCCGGGACTGGATCACGAGAAAAAAGTGTGAAGGAAAAAATTGAACGGATAAATTCCGATCATTCACACTTTTAAAAATCCATTTACTTTATCGACCCGGGGTATTAATAATCAGTTCAGTGCGGCGGTACGCTCGCGTTCCAGCTCCAGAGCTTTGGGGAAAAGTATGTTGTTTTCCAGATGCACGTGCATGTGGAGGTCTTCCTCAAATTCCCTGAGCTTGGCATACAGGACCCGGTAGGTATTGCAGGCTTCTGCTGGAGGATTATAATGATCGCTCAGCTCAGCAATGCGATGAAAAATGTCGCCGGCCAGATCGTGCTCCTGCTCCATCATCCGGATGGGATTTCCAACCGTACCAAAAGGAGGTCTCTCCGCATACAGATTTTTTCTTTTCAGTTCGACCAACTGCTCGATATAGGGAAAAAGTACCACTTCCTCCTTGCGCAGGTGCATGGACAATTCGTCAGCCACCCTGGCATACAGGACAGCAATTTCCCTGACCTCGGGCCGGTGTCCCCCATGCACCTGAGCGACCTTGTCCGCATACTGCCGGATCAGGTCGAGATTTTCGCGCACATAGGCATGGTGCTTGTCTGTGATGTAGTGCGCCAGCCTGTCGGCTTCCCAGCTTGCAAAATCGTGCTCCGCATCCAACTCGCTTCCTATCGCGGAAAGCTCCTCTATCAGTACCGCAGGATCGATGTTCTTTCTTTTGCAGGTATCCTGGAGGGTCACCTTCCCTCCGCAACAGAAATCTATGCCGTGTTTCTTAAAAACATCGGCCGTGCGGTAATCCTCTGTGACCAACGCAGCCACGGTCCTGGATAACAATTCCTCTTTCATGATACAATTTTTTACAAAATAACAGACATCGTTATCCATTATTAATGACCCATGTCATTCCATACAATGACTTTCACTGTCAGGGTTCCCATTCCGCGTAGTTTGCCTTCGTCTCGTAGAGCTTCAGCCTTTTCAGCTCCAGACCCCGGGGCAGTTTGTCAGCCAGTCTGCTGACCATGTCCAGCAGCAGGTATTCCACGGTTGGCTCCCCCTCCATCCAGAAGGTCCTGCTGTTGATATTGCCGTATTTATTCAG
>CAYXKO010000335.1:0-3426 GCA_964465435.1 uncultured Saprospiraceae bacterium
CTTCTGAAAGCAAACCGCAGATCCCGGGCAAGATCAGCTTCAGGGGTTTGCTGATTGAGGTGATCATCCTGGACCTGGGCTTTTCGGTGGATTCCATCATCACCGCAGTCGGCATGGTGCAGGAGCTCTGGATCATGTACACCGCGGTCCTGGTGACCGTGGCGATCATCCTCCTCGCGTCCAGACCCATCAGCGAGTTCATCCGCAAACACCCCTCCTTCAAAATTCTGGCCCTGTGCTTCCTGATGATGATCGGAGTGGCGCTTCTGGCAGAGGGACTTAATTTCAAAATACCCAAAGGCTACATTTATTTCTCCATGGCCTTTGCGTTTCTGGTGGACATCATCCAGATGAAAACGATCAAGAAGGAAGCGGTATCCTGAATAATCCGGACAATCGAAAGAATTGCCCTGTCTGGAGTGGATGCATGCCAAAGATGCCCAATGAGTATTCTTCAATCTATCAGAAGCACATTCTGATTATTTGACTCCATGCCATCTTTTCGGATCCCTTATCGGACCAAAAGCTGAAAGGAGCGGTACCGGATGCCCAGGAGGGAGATCTCATACCCAAGGCAGTTGCGTGAATCCTCGCCTCATATCGAGGAACCGCTGTAGATTACCCGCTTTGATCCTCCGATGATCAAGGCCCATGCGGGCAGGATTCGAATACCTGCCTAAGGTTTTGATTCCTGTTTATTCCTGATTCGTCTGCAGGATTTGACTCAAAATGGAATTCCTCTGCACAGCGAATCCCATGAATCTAATTTTTACCAGAGTCGGATAAATCCTGGCAAACCGGCGGGTCATTGAAAATTCTGCCCCGGCCTGAAAATTTTTCAGGCCATTAAACCTCATTGGAAATTCCGGGTCCAAGGATGCTAATAAGTGCTTGTTGTCCTATGATGAAAATTTCAACCTGTGGATTCATTATTCTGCAGTTCCTCTTACTAGGGGGTCAAACCAAGGCCCAATCCTTCAACGAAATTCTGGGCCGTCCAACCGATAAGTCTGTAACGATCAGCGCTTTATTCAGCCAGGTCGTTCAGGTATACTTTGAATACGGCCTTTCTCCGGGGAATTTTTCTGACAAAACACCCACCTTCACAAGTCTGGCGGAAACGCCGGTCGTAGCGGATCTGCAAGCCCTCCTGCCCAACACCCGCTATTTTTATCGGACGGTGTACAAGAGGACCGGTGCCCCCAACTTTCAATACGGTCCTACCCGTACTTTTCACACCCAGCGCGCCCGAGGCTCAAAATTCAGCTTTGTCATCGAAGCCGATGAGCACCTTTACGACAAAAAAGGGGTCCGCAGTCTCTACCAGATCTGCCTGGACAATCAGGCGAGGGACTCGGCTGACTTCATGCTTTCGCTGGGAGATACCTTCGGCGATGATCACACACCTTCCGAAACCACGAGTGAGGACATGAAGGCACTGCATCTCGACTACCGGCAATACCTTGGATCGGTCTGCCACTCGATGCCATTTTTCTTTTGCCTGGGCAACCACGAGGGTGAAACGGGTTACTGGCTCGACCAAACGCCCCCTGACAACATCGCCGTATATGGCACCCTGTGGCGAAAATTCTACTATCCCAATCCTTACCCCAATGGTTTTTACAGCGGGAACATGACCCAGGAATCCTATGGGATCGGACTTCCTGAAAATTATTACTCCTTCACCTGGGGCGACGCTCTTTTTGTGATCCTGGACGTTTACCGGGACTGCGACGTGGATGAGAAACCCAAAAACTGGGACTGGACACTGGGCAAGACGCAATACGAATGGTTCAAGACCACCCTGGAGACCAGTACCGCCGCCCACAAATTCGTCTTTGCCCACCACAACCGAGGACAGGGCCGTGGAGGCATCGAACCGGCACGAGGATACGAATGGGGTGGTTATGGCAATAACGGCAATGGAGCCTGGGAATTCGATCAGATGCGACCCGGATGGGCAATGCCGATCCACCAGCTCATGGTCGCCCATGGCGTGAACATCTTTTTTCAGGGTCACGACCACTTGTTTGCCTGGGAAAAATTGGACGGGCTGGTCTACCAGGAGGTCCCCATGCCGAGTGACACCACTTATGAGATCGGCGTGCTGGCCAATGCTGACGCTTACACCGACGTCACACTCGACGGGTCCGGACACCTCCGCGTGACCGTGGATCCAGGCTGCGTCACGGTCGATTACGTGGCCGCCTACCTGCCGCAAGACACCAGCGCCACCCGCAGGAACCGGGAGGTCCGTTACTCCTATCAGCTGGGATCCTGTTCCGTTTCCACAAAAGAGAGTACAAAAAATGAAAATCCTGCTTATACCATTATACCCAATCCTGCAACGGGCCAGCTTACCCTCAAAAGTGCTGAAGCGGCGGGTACTGACAGAAGGATTGAACTCATGGATATGAACGGACGGTTTGTCCGGTCTGCGGTCCTGCCTGCCGGTGAGACCACTGCCCGGGTGGAATTGGACGGACTGAGCAAGGGAGTCTACATGGCCAGGATCAAAAGTGGGACTTGGTCAGACGTAATGAAAGTATTCGTTTTTTAACATTCCTGTCATGACAAAAGCAATGATGCTGGCAATTTTTATGGGGATTTGTGCAGCATCCTACACAGTTACATTCGCACAGCCATCGGGTTCGGTCACCCAGGGGCAGGGCATGACGACCATCCCGGACCTGATGCCTTCCTGTCCCAGCAATCACACCACGCCCTTGGGAAAGATCAGTTCCCGCGATGGCAAGGAATGGATCGTACCCGCTGAAAACAATTTTCTGACCGCCAACAAACTGGCTGACCTGCACAACTCCTGCAATGGCGTGGTCCCTGCAAACCTGGCAGCTGCCAATCTGAAGAACGTACCGGTAGTGGAGATCGATCCTGCCGGAGAGCTGATCACGGGGTATCTTTTTGCAGACAACTATTTTGAACTCTACATCAACGGCGTACTGGTGGGCGTGGATGCCGTGCCGTTCACCCCCTTTAATTCCTCTGTCGTAAAATTCCGGGTCTCCAAACCCTATACCATTGCCCTGAAACTCGTGGATTGGGAAGAAAATCCCGGCCTGGGTTCCGAGAACAACAACAACAATAAATATCATCCCGGCGACGGAGGGTTTATCGCACAATTCAGCGATGGCACAGTGACAGATGAAACCTGGAAAGCACAGTCATTCTACATCGCACCGATCCAGGATCTGAATACCGTGAAAGAATTGCCAGACGGTACGCATTCCACTACAACCGCAACGGTCACGCCGACCTGCGATGCGAATTGCTTCGGGGTACATTATCCCGTTCCAGACAACTGGATGGCTCGCGACTTCCCGGAAACGGGCTGGGTAAAAGCCACTTTGTATGCGGCGGCACAGGTGACCAATCAGGCTGCATTCAAAAATTTTGAAACGACCGCCT
>CAYXKO010000336.1:0-3422 GCA_964465435.1 uncultured Saprospiraceae bacterium
ACTCTGTTTGGCCTGGGCTGGGCACTCAGCGGCGCTTGTCCGGGCCCAATGATCGTCAACATAGGTTATGGGTATGTGAGTTTGCTGATCGTGTTTATGTTTGCAATTGTGGGCACATTTCTTTACGGTCTGCTGCAGAAAAAATTACCTCACTGATTTTAGCATAAAAATGAATCACATCCAACCGGATCCCCGGTATATTCGGGAATTGCACAGGACGATTGGCAGGTTGTTGAACCTGGTGCTGATCCTGGTCCTGGTGATCGTGTGCATGCCATTTCTTTTTCTGTACGGAGAGAGAATTACATCCTGGCTGAAGACTTCTTCAAAAAATACCATGCCGTCAGAAAGCGCACTGGTCAGGCAATCGCCATCCGGAAACGCCGCGGAACCAGTCAGTTTATACTGGTCTCCTCCTGATATTTCCACGATCTCTGATTCCGGTTTGTTAAAGAAAGTGGAATATGGGAAAAAGCTGATCCAGCATACTGCCGTGTACCTGGGACCTAAGGGATCGGTCGCCCGGATCAGCAACGGCATGAATTGTCAAAACTGCCATCTGGATGCCGGTACGAGGGTGTTTGGAAACAATTACGGCTCTGTGGCGTCCACCTATCCCAAGTTCCGCGCACGCAGCGGCACGACAGAGGACATATACAAGCGCGTGAACGATTGTTTTGAGCGCAGCCTCAACGGAAGGCCGCTGGATACCCTGAGCGAAGAGATGCAGGCCATCAAAGCATACATAGAATTCATTGGCAGCAATGTCCCGAAGGGCACGAAGGCCGAGGGATCGGGATTAAAGGAACTGGCTTTTTTGGACCGAGCTGCAGACCCGGAGCTGGGCAAGAAAGTTTACCTTGCCAAGTGTCTGAGTTGTCATCAGGCCAATGGCGCCGGAACGCTGCTCGCAGATGGCACTGAATACGTATATCCACCCCTCTGGGGCGCTGCCAGCTACAACGATGCCGCCGGCTTGTTCCGACTCAGTAATTTTGCGCGTTATGTCAAATACAACATGCCTTTGGGTGCGACGCACGAAAATCCCCAACTGACAGACGAGGAGTCCTGGGATGTCGCCGCTTACATCAATTCCCAAAAGAGGCCGCACAAGAAAACTCCCCTGGATTGGCCGGATGTCTCAAAGAAACCCGTGGATCATCCTTTTGGTCCTTATAAGGATACCTACTCCCAGGTACAGCATAAATTCGGACCCTTCAAACCCATTCAGGAATTTTATAAAAAGTAAAAACATGTCCCAAAAGAGAAGAGAGTTTATCCGCAATGTGGGCCTGGCCGGAATGGCTGCAGGTCTTATACCGACGCAGTCTGCAGCTGAGGAAATGATGACCGGAGAATGGCAGGAGCAGACAAAAGGTCCGGATGGATCTTTTGTGCTCAACATCCTGCAGACCACGGACGTGCATTGCCAGCTGCATCCGCACGATGAGCTTTTTTGGGAAAATGGAAGGTCAGTTTTTCGCAAGACAGGAGGATACGCTCATCTTGCCACGTTTCTGAAGAAGGAGAGAAAGAAAAATCCGCACACCTTCCTCATCGATACGGGCGACATGTTTCAGGGCAGCGAGCTTTCCGTCAAGACGAAAGGCGAGGCGATGATGCCAATCCTGGATGCCCTGGGATACGATTTGTACATACCCGGCAACTGGGAAGTGATCTATTCCAAAAAGGCCATGCAGAAATTGCTGGGAGGGCTGCGCGCTCCCAAGATCTGCGCAAACATGTACCACGACCTGGGTGATGGGAAGAAGGGCGAACTCATCTTTCAACCCTATTACATCTGGAATGTAGCCGGCATCAAGATCGGATTTGTCGCCTATACGGATCCCATGGTTCCCATCCGTCAATCTCCCAATTACAGCAAGGGCATCATCTATACGCATCCGGAGGAGAACCTGGCCTACTATACCGACCTGCTCCGCAATCAGGAAGGATGCGACTATGTCATTCTGCTCTCGCACCTCGGGCTATCACAGCAGATCCATCTGGCCAATCAGGAGTACTGCAAGGGCGTAGATTATATTTTTGGTGGCGACACCCACGAGCGCGTCCGCATACCCATTGTGTGCAAATACGCCAAGGTCGTGGAGCCCGGAGCTTTCGGATCTTTTGCCGGAAAATTGCAGCTGACCATCCGCGACGGAAAAATTGTGGGGGACCAGTATGAGTTGGTCGAGATCAATGCTGAAAAATACAAGGCAGACAAGTCAGTCAGCGCGCTGATCGCCGAGAAGGAGGGACCTTTTCAAAAGGACATACGTCAGGTGGTAGGCTACAGCAAAGTGCCGCTGTACCGCTATTTTGTAATTGAAAACACGATCGACACCATGGTGCTGGATGCGCTGCAGTGGCGCAATCCGGAGGTCGACATCGTTTTGTCCAATGGATTCAGGTTTTGCCCGCCCAGGGTGACTCCGGACCATACCGGACAAATACCGGTCACACATGGTTACATCTACGATATGCTGCCCGTGGATAGTCCCGTCCGCGCTGGAGAAGTCACCGGCAAACAATTGATGGATTGGCTGGAAAAGGAACTCAACAACGTGTTTGCAAAAAACGCATCGGAGCGATTCGGCGGATGGGTCGTCAAGTTTCAGGGAATGAAGGTCAGGTTCCTGGCCTTCGGTGAAAAAGGCAAGCGGGTGAAGGAAGTCACAGTGGGCAATGCCCCGCTAGATCCCGAAAAGATTTACAAGGTTTGTGCCTGCGAGCGGGACGGCGATCCCGTCGATATGATCTGTCGCATCAAAGGCGTGAAAAACCCCAGGAATACGCCATTCACCCTGCATCGTACCATGATGGACTATCTGGCCGCCAACTCCCCCGTTTCACCCCTACCCCATAAAAATGCCGTGGCGCTGGATGCTCCCGAAACGCTTTTGACGCAGGTATGGGGCGTGGATTATGAATTCAGATAAAAAAATAAATTTGCAACCATGAAATCATTCTTTTCATTTTTGGTATTTGCGTTTGCACTTCTTTTGTCATTCCATTCCACCGCTCAGGTCTCGGTAAGTACCGGCTACAAGGCCTATCAGATCGTGTTCCAGATGACCTCAGGAGATACACTCGCTCACAAGGCGCTCATGAAGCAATTGGGAAACATCTCCACGGTTTCACCTGACTCCAGGGTCGAAGTGATCTGTCACGGTCCGGGCCTGGACATGCTTCATCAGGACCGGTCTGTCGTGGGCCCCAGGATCGCTGACCTGGCATCCAGGGGAATTGTCTTCAAGGCCTGCGAGTTTTCCTTAAAGGAAAGACAGGTGACCAGGGAGCAATTGTTGTCTTCTGCAGGGACTGTTCCTTATGGCATCCTGCACATGGTGGGTCGTCAGGAAGAGGGCTGGCAATACATCAAGGCAGGATTTTGATCGCCTGACCCATAGATTTTTTTT
>CAYXKO010000337.1:0-3421 GCA_964465435.1 uncultured Saprospiraceae bacterium
ATAGTCGGAAGGAAATGATTTGAGCGTGGTATCCTTGCTGAGTACCGCAAAGAGCTTGGCGCTTTGATCGTAGGATTCCTGGGCCTTGTCCAGTTCTCCATAGGACCATGCCAGCCATCTGTGCAGGGTGTATTGAGCCGGATTGGTTTCCAGGACCTTAAGACCTTCGGCAATGGCCCTGTCGTAATCCTTGGCCTGGAAGCAGAGAAATTTTACCAGACGAACCTTTGCATCCACGTCATCTCCGGTCAGGCTGACATACTTTTCAAGGACAGGAAGCACCTTGGAAAAGTTCTTGTTTTTGATCAGTTGCTCGTACAGTTCCTTGTAGGCAAGCGCATAATCCGGCTTCAGTGCAATGGCTGTTTCCAGCTTTTCGATGCCCAGGTCGTACTTTTTGCTTGCTCCCCAGATCCGGGCCATTTTCACATAGGTCTCGGGGTCATTTTTGTCCTTCTCGATGGCTGTTTCATAGGCGGTCATGGCCGAACCCAGGTCCTTCTTGGCATATTGAGCATCGCCCAGGTGAGTCCAGTAACGGGCCACTTTGGGGTCCAGGTCCCTGGCTTTTGTAAAGTATTCCAGGGCCTCATCGGGGTAGGCCTTCTGGCCATAGAGCCAGGCATCCCCGACCATGGAAATTATCCTGTGATTCTTGGCATTTCCCTTCAGGGCAGTCTCAAATTGCTTTTTTGCCTCTGCGATCTTGCCTTTATCCAGGTCCAGCCTGCCCAACCCGATCCTGCATTCGTCGCATTTGGAGCTGATGGACAATCCCGCATTGTAGGAGGTCGCAGCAGCATCGAAGTTTTCAAGGGCATAATGCACCTCTCCGATGTAATAAGGATAAATGGGATTTTTGGGGTCGGTGGCATTTAATTTGGAGAATACCTGCAGGGCGGCATTGTAATTCTCGTTTTCCATTAATCTGATTCCCTCCTGGAGGGTCTGTGCAGAAATATTCAAATAATTGAATATCAATATGATAAATATCCAAACTGCATTTTTCATTACACTCAGGCTACTGTTTAGGAGCGCAAAATTAGATTTTTTCATGGTAAACGGATTTTGAAATAAAGAATGGATCATTATTCGGTATGACGAAATGAAAGGTATTTAAGATTAATTCCCTTAGTTAAATTATCATTAATTCCCGGGACGCTCAAGGCGTATATCGGATTCGATGAACTCTATCCAGCGGTCGGACTGAAATTTGGGATAGAGCCCTGCCTTCAGAATGATCTTTTGGCCGATGTCTCCTGCGATGAATGAGGCAAACCCGGTACCCAGGTCGGTCTTGCCGGTGCGGGTGATCAGACAGAGTTCACGCGTAAAAGGATAAAAACCCTCACTCAGGTGATATTGATAGGGACTCAAATATCCCTGCTGGACGGAATCAACGGGTCTGGAGATTTTTATGATCCTCAATTGGGCGAGCGTATCCCGCAGGTCGGACCTGTCGGAATCGCTCCACTCGCTCCAGTCTATGGCAGCCATGGCGGCAGGATTGTGTCTGAGTTGTTCCAGGATCCTGGCCTTGGATTCGACGGCAAAAACAGCGGATGAGGGCTGTTCTGCGCCGGACCGGATCAAAAGATCGGAGGCTATGCCGGATTCCTTGTCTTCCACCAAAATGGTGCGAAATCCGCCTGCGGTTTCTGAAGAACCCCCAAAAAGGCCCAGGACCTGCTCATAGCTAAGCAAGCTGTCCTGCGCGCCGGCAGAAGAGATGAAGGCAATCGCACCATTTGCAAATGGATACTCCCTGGGATGAATTTGCTGGGCCTTGTCGAGATAGTCTTTTTCCTCGCGCGTGAGTCTCCTGCAACTAATGATCACACCGGCGGAGTCGGCTATGAACTTGCGGAAGAGCTCTCTCTCCGGAAGATAAACCAGATCCACCACAGCCCGCGGATAATTTGACTCAAAGATGTTCTTGTGCTGTTCAATCACCCAGGCCAGGCTCTTGTCCACGTAAATGGTCATCCGGCCTTCGGTAGGGAGTGAACCCTCCGAAGTGTCTCGTTTGCACCCTGCATGGATGATCATTAAAATGAATACGAAGGAAATCCCGATAGCTGACTTCATACTGGATAAGCTGGCAATTTATTGTAAAACGCAAAACTGCGGAATATGTTAATCTGGTCCGCTGGCGGCAGGCTTGACCTGTTCAGAGACCCGCCTTAAGTCATATGATTCAAACTGATTATATTTGAGGCAGGTTTCAATCCCGTACATTTTTACAAACCTATCACCCATCATCAGAAATGAACAGTGACTATACCGTAAAATGCCCCAATTGCGGCACGCTGATCGACGTGCAGGACTTGCTGGCTCATAAATTGGAAGAGGAGATCCGGCAGAAATACGAATCCAGACTAACCGATGTGAAGCAAAAGATGGAACTGGAGCAGGAACAACTGAATCAGGCAAAGCTGGAATTTGAGCAGAAAAAAAAGAAAGAAAATGAATTGTTTCACGAGAGACTGGAAGCCAGGCTGAAGGAAGAAAGCAGGTTGCTGGAGGAAAAAATAAAAAGCAGAATTCAAAATGAACAATCCGAAAAGGAAAAGGTACTGGTCAGGGAGTTGGAGGAAAAATCCAGACAGGTCATTGAACTTAACCGCACCAAGGCAGAGATCGAAGTCCTGAAAAGAGAAAAGGCTGAGTTAAAAGAGGCTGTGGAAGCAGAAGCCCAAAGAAAACTCAATGAGGCCCTCAGTACTGAAAAAGAAAAAATCCGCAAGGCCGAGGAAGATAAAAATGAACTCAGATTCCGCGAATTGATGAAACAGCTGGAGGACCAGAAAAAACTCACGGAAGAGATGAAACGAAAACAGGAACAGGGCTCGATGCAACTGCAGGGAGAAGTGCAGGAACTTGCGATAGAGGAATGGCTCCGATCCAAATTTCCCCTGGACACCATCGAGGAGATCAAAACAGGTGCAAGGGGTGGAGACTGCCTGCAGATCGTACACACCCATGCGCGACAGAATTGTGGCAAGATCTACTACGAAAGCAAACGCACCAAGGAATTTCATGTCGCCTGGATCGACAAACTCAAGTCTGATATGATGGAGAAAGGTGCAGATCTGGGCGTGCTCGTGACAGAAGCCATGCCTCCCGGGTTTGACCGCATGGGCATCATTGAAGGCGTCTGGGTTTGCAGCTTCAATGAATTCAAGGGCTTGTGCACAGTTTTGAGAGAAAACCTGATACGCCTGAGCGCTGCCGTCTTGTCACAGGAAAACAAAGGAGATAAAATGAACCTGCTTTACGATTACCTGACAGGCAATACTTTCAGGATGCAGGTGGAGGCCATAGTAGAAGGATTTTCGGCCATGAAAAACGCTCTCGACAGCGAGAGACGGTCCATGCAAAGGATCTGGAAAGAAAGAGAAAAGCAAATTGAAAAGGTGAT
>CAYXKO010000338.1:0-3421 GCA_964465435.1 uncultured Saprospiraceae bacterium
AGGGAAGGAGTTGGGTTAGAAAGGGATTTGAGGTTTATTTCACTTTTATGATCGAGCTGCTCTGGTCCAAGAAAAGGATCATGGACCTGTATCTGAATACCATTGAGATGGGAGAAGGGGTCTTTGGCATTGAAGCTGCCTCCAGGAAGTATTTCCGCAAATCTGCGTCCCGGATCACCCGTGAGGAGGCCGCCAGGATTGCGAGCTGCCTTCCCAATCCCAGGAGGTACCGGGTGTCACCTCCCTCTTCCTGGGTTCAGCTCAGGACTCCCTGGGTGTTGCAGCAAATGGACCAGATCGAACCCGATGAGAAAGTTTCCAGGTTTCTAAAAAGTTTCGGCACGAGGAAATGAGGACCGTAAGGGAGGGGAGGGGCCAGATTCCGGACTTCTGAACCAGCCCGGGGCTTTTCCGATTTCAAATGGCATACTCCATTAAGAAATAGGTCCTTGTGGACTAAACAGGTATGTAAAGGCAGGAGGCATTGTTTTCAGTATCACCAAAAGATCAAGGGCCAGGCCGATCAGGTCCGCTATTCCTGTCCGAAAAATCCATTGAGTTTGCCTGCCAAATTTGTCCGAAATAAAAAACCCATCCCCTTTTGAAGGATGGGTTTTTTATTTAAAGGTCAACTACTTTCCTGGATTAACCCTTAGGGCTGAGGATGTTGCCGCTGCTTTTAGGAACGGTTTCCTCGTCTTCTGAAGATACATTACCCTTCAGGTAAAGAGTCAATTCTTCTTCACTTTCATTGGTCTGGATCTTTACGGTCTTGTTGATGGGACCGGGACGCTGAGTGTCGTAGCGAATCTCAATGACTCCGGCTTCACCCGGCATGATGGGCTCTTTGGGCCAGGTCGGTACCGTACATCCGCAGGAGCCTCTGGCATTTTTGATGATGAGGGGCTCGGTGCCTTTGTTGGTGAAACTCACCTTGCGTACCGGCTCAGATCCCTTCTTGATCTCACCATAATCCACGGTGGTATTGTCAAATACCATCTTGGGACCGGCTTAAGACTTCTGAGGAGTAGTGGCGGGATTGGCGTTCTGGGCGGAAAGCGCAAGGCTGCCAACCAGGGCGACAAACAGTAGAAAAAGGTTTTTCATGCTTTAAATGATTTTAATGTTCGTTTTACAAAAGTATGATCTATCAACGAATATAAGTACCCTTGGATTCAAATTTGGGTGTTAAGTTGGTGTTAAAAGCTTAGTAAACAAGACATCCGCCTTTTTTCATTCCTTTAAACACCCCTGCTGTGCTTAATCTGTTATTTTTGCGACCGAAAATCTGAGGTATGAGCAATTACGATCCAATACGGCCCTTGCTTGAAAAGATCACCGGTGCACAGGCCGAGTACAAAAAGGAGGTGCTGAGGGACTACTGGGTCTGCCTGGTGTCCCGGGAGGTATCTTTACTGGGTCGGAGGGAAGTGCTTACCGGTAAAGCCAAATTCGGCATCCTGGGAGATGGGAAGGAATTGCCTCAGGTGGCCATGGCCCGGGCATTTCAAAAAGGGGACTTCCGCTCAGGGTACTACCGCGATCAGACTTTTATGATGGCGCTTGACCTTTGTTCCGTCAGGGACTACTTTGCCCAGCTGTATGCGGACCCAAAGAACGATCCGTTCTCAGGCGGCAGGCAGATGAACGCCCATTTCGCCACTCCTTTGATCGACTCCTCAGGAAAATGGCTGGACCATACCGGCCGGTACAACGTGTCTTCAGATATTTCCAGCACAGGAGGGCAGATGGCCAGAGCCCTCGGACTCGCACTTGCATCCAAGCATTACAGGAAGGATAAGGGACTGAAGGATATCTCCAGGAAATTTTCAAAAAAAGGCAATGAAGTGTCTTTTGTGACCATTGGGGATGCCTCCACCTCGGAAGGTGTGTTTTGGGAAACGCTGAATGCTGCCGCAGTGCAGCAGGTTCCGCTGGCAGTTTGTGTCTGGGATGACGGATATGGCATCAGCGTGCCCATCGAATACCAAACCGTCAAGCAAAACATAAGCGATGCGCTCTCCGGTTTTGAGATCAGCAACGGGACCAACGGCATCAGAATTTACAAGGCAAAGGCTTGGGATTACCCTGCCCTGGTCAATATATTCCATACCGGCATCGAGCAAATGCGCAAGGATCACGTGCCTTCCCTGTTTCACGTACAGGAGGTGACCCAGCCCCAGGGGCACTCCACATCCGGCTCCCACGAACGATACAAATCTCCCAAGAGGATGAAGTGGGAACAGGAATACGATTGCAACCTGAGGTTTGAACAATGGATCAAAAGCAATAAAATTTTAGCGGAAAGCGGCCTTGCGGAATTTCGCGACCTGGCCAAAAGTTTTGTGCGGGAACAAAAATCAGAGGCCTGGAAGGCCTTTGCGGACCAGACTGAATCCCTCAAAAAGGAATTGATCGGCATCCTGACTTCATTAAGTGACACATATCCTGTGGCAGAATATCTGCAAAGGATCCAGAGTGCAAAAGAGATCAGTCGCCACGAACTGATTCGGGAAGCGCGCTTGCTGGCATTTAGGATTCCTGAACTGGCAAAACAGGGAGGACCTGTCGCGTCCTGGCTGGATGCCCAATACCTGGAGGCCGGCGAAGATTTTCACAGCAATCTGATAGCAGGTACTCACAGCGTTTCAAGGCATGAACCTCCGGTATTTTCTGAGGAATCCCAGGAAGCCAATGGGTACCAGGTGCTCAACCAGTTCTTCGATCATGTATTGTCCCAAAACCCCGAGGTCTTGGCCTTTGGCGAGGACGTAGGCACTATCGGGGATGTCAATCAGGGATTTGCCGGATTGCAGGAAAAGTATGGCAACCTTAGGGTCTACGACACGGGTATCCGGGAATGGACCATTATAGGACAGGCCATTGGTCTCAGCATGAGGGGATTCCGGCCCATTGCCGAGATCCAGTACCTGGATTACATCGTTTACGCCCTTTCCGCCCTGATGGACGATCTTGCCACTGTTCGTTACAGGTCGGACGGCATTCAAAAAGCCCCGGCAATCATCAGGACCCGGGGACACAGGCTGGAAGGGATCTGGCATTCCGGATCTCCCATTGGTATGCTGCTTCACTCCTTAAGAGGGGTGCATCTCTGCGTGCCCAGAAACATGACCCAGGCAGCAGGAATGTACCGAACCCTTCTGAATGGGGACGATCCGGGACTGGTGATCGAATGTCTCAATGGTTATCGTCTTAAGGAACGGGTGCCTGATAACCTGCAAACCTTCAGCATCCCGTTGGGTCAGGTAGAAATTTTACAGGCGGGTCAGGATGTCACCCTCGTGACATATGGTTCCTGCATCAGGGTTGCGGAAAAGGCCATCGAACTGCTTGCTGAGAAGGGAATTTCAGTAGAGCTAATCGACGTGCAGACTCTTCTGCCCTTTGATCTGGATCATCA
>CAYXKO010000339.1:0-3419 GCA_964465435.1 uncultured Saprospiraceae bacterium
TGAATTGATTTGTGCTTAGATCCATGTGGTTAATGAAGTACTGCAAAAAAAAATTAAAAATCCTGAGTTGAATGATCTGCAATATTTAACTTTTAATCTAAATGCGAATCTTAAGGGAAATGGAAAGAAGAAGGGGTAGTTGAATTGAAGGTTTAATGATTTTAGTTTATCGTTCTCATGACAGGGTCCAGTTATTCCGGGATATTATCCCAAATATAGGGCTATGAGTATGATTATTCCAAGAATCAACAGACTACCAACTACCAGTCCTGCAACAGCCAATTTAATCCCACTCCATTTCTTCTTGTTACTTAAGATTTGTATCAGGCCAATCAGACAAAAAACCATTCCAACTGTGACCAGAAAGAGTCCTAACTGGGGTAAAAAGATAATTGTGAATAACAACCCCGCCATGGTTAATAAAAATCCTGCCAAGGCCATTTTGTTGGTTTTGCGTTCATCAGGTTCGTTAAATTTCATTTTCGGTTTGCCTGAAACGCTCCAATTCGAGTGATTGAATTTTAAATGAATTTTTTCAGAAATGGAATTTAATCGTGTTCTGTTTTTACTGGGATCAATAACCGGGGAATTCTGAAATTCCTGATCAAAGTGTTTTTTCATGGAAGAAATTCGGCCGGGAAGTGAAATAGGATTTGCAAGTCCTTTTTTTATGAATTTCTGCCTCGTATCCTTTGTCGGAAGATTAAATGAACGCGTAACAAATATCGCGGAGGCTTCTGCTGATGTATATAGCTCCGCTGATGCGGGTCTGGTGTTCAGCAGGTCAGGCCTGGCATGTTCGCGGATCCCGTTTTCGCCTTCTTCCGCTTGGGGCGAACGGATCTGAGCCTGGTTGCTTTTCTTTTTGCCTGCTTTGGGAAAATGGTATGACCAGGAAATGTCATTGTGATCGTCCTTGAAGCTGGGGCAACTTACCTGTGAATGCCTGGAGCAGGATGTCAGGATTAGAATGATTCCAACCAGTGCAAATGGAATTTTATTCATATTACTTGGCCTTAGGCGATCAAATAAAATAGTCAGGATAAAAGTAATGATTTTTGTGGGAGCATTAGCTGAGGTCTATAAATATTTTTGGAAATGATGGGGCACTGTCCACTTCATTTTATTAATTTAAATCCATTGACAGGTAGGGTTAAATATTTCGTTTAAATTATTTGAAAATTCCCATTTAGACATCGCGGTGGGCGCTGTTCGGGATCCTGCCGTAGCCTTGACTCATGTCGGCAACAATTTTATCCGTCCATGGTCCGGATAGAGAATTTCTGAATCCTCCTTCGATAAAACCATTGATATTTTGCTTGTTTATATTTTATCCTGACGACCTCGCCATTTGAGCCTGCATGCAAAATCAGGATAATAATAAGTGAGTGGGGGTAATCTGAACGATTCAGCCTTTGGGGTTGATTCCGGCGTTCCTGAATTTGCGGTAATGGTCCAGGATCGTACCGGCCCAAAGGTAGATCAGCAGGGGAAGGACTGCAAAGGATAGCTTATTGAACTCCCAGGCTTTTTCAAAGTCAAGGTGCATCAGGTGTTGGATGGCCCTGGTCATTCCACAGGCATAACAGGGGGTGTCAAAGATCAATATGGAAAGACATAAGCTGGGTCCCTGGTCAAAATGATCCGCAGGAAGCAGCCATAAAAAAAGCGGGACACACAGTGCGATGAGGATCACCGCGGCATGTCCCGCTCTTATAAGTTTCATGGTCAATTTAAGGACGCTCCCTTATAGGGTCTCCGTGTATCTTCCGTTCTTCGGCTGAAGGTCTCCGGTGGCTATGCGGATGATGTCGATCAAGGCCCAGATACCGCAACCTCCTGCGGTCAGCAGCTGGATGATACCGATGGTGGTATATCCCAGGTAGAATCTGTGTATACCCAGTCCGCCAACGAATATGGCCAGGATCAGGGCAACCAGCTGGCTTTTTCCGTCCGCTTTCTTTTCAAGGGGTTTCTTGGCTTCTTCTTTCTTGGCTTTTTTCAGGACAACCTGATTTTTTCCATTTTCTTTGGAGGATACTGCCTGCACATTGCCGGCCTTTCCGGAGGATTTGCGCACGGCTTGCTCTGTCTTGTTGTCAGTTGTTACCGGAGTAACTTCAGGTACGCTGATCAGACCGGGCTCTGTGGATGCATAAAGGTCTGAGCTCGCCGGACGGGTGGTCAGCAGGTCCAGACTGACATCTTCCCTGACTGAATTATCCACTGAAGCCAGGTTCCGGTTGCTGACCTGCGCTTTGTGACTTTTCTTTTTCGGTGATTTGGGTAATTCAAAAGACCACGAAATGTCCCTGTGACTGTCCTTGAAGCTGGGACAGCTTACCTGGGAGTGTTTGGAACAGGAACTCAGAACAATAACAGCTCCAAGAAGTGCAAATAAAAGTTTTTTCATAATACCTTGGGTTTAGATGGTTAAGTAAATTTTAGGGTCGAAAGGTAATTTGCTTTTGGTTAAATTTTTACAAGGCTTGCAAAAATTTTAGAAATAATTAATAAATATAAATCAGGCATTTTATTTTTTTAATTGAAAAACAAATTAATATATATTAAATAATATCTTTATGTTATAGTGATTTTAATGGAAGGTGCTTTTGGGTTCAGCACGAAAGTTTCTGGTTTGGCTTTTTGCGAACTTCCTTTCAAAAAAAATCGTTTAAAGATGATTAGGGCAGGATTTTTGTATGAATAGGCTGTAAAATAAACCTTATGTCAAGTTATGTACCGGTATTGGACCTGAACCAGTTCAGAAGTGAAAGCAGCGCTGAAAGGGATAGGTTCGTGCAGGACCTGGGTCACGCTTTCAGAAATATTGGATTCGTAGGGATCCGAAACCACGGCATCGATCAGGATCTGGTGGACCGTTTTTATACAGCCGCCAAGGCCTTTTTTTCCCTTCCGCTGGAAACAAAGCTCAAATACGAGATTCCGGGTTTGGCCGGCCAAAGGGGATATACGTCCTTTGGGAAGGAGCATGCCAAGCATTCCAGGGTGGCAGACCTGAAGGAATTTTTCCAGATCGGTCAGACCGTATCCGGAGATGATCCCATCAGTCAGGAATACCCAGACAATGTTATGACCTCGGACCTCCCTGAGTTTACCGGGGTGGGTGCAAGCCTGTTTAAGTCCTTTGAGGCTTCCGGCGCCTTGCTGCTCAGGGCCATAGCCTTGGACCTGGGTCTGGAGGAGGATTACTTTGAATCCAGAATTCACAATGGAAACAGCATTCTCAGGGCCATCCACTATCCTCCGATCTTGCAGGAGCCGGACTCCGCCATCAGATCAGAGCAACACGAAGACATCAACCTGATCACCCTTTTGGTGGGTGCCAGTGCCGGCGGCCTCCAGGTCCTGACCAAGGACGGCAGATGGATGGACGTGCTGCCCGGTGAAAATGAAAT
>CAYXKO010000340.1:0-3415 GCA_964465435.1 uncultured Saprospiraceae bacterium
ATCGCGGCCATGCATCAGGGTGGGGTAATCAAAAAATATTTCTCCGTTTACGGAATCTTCGATCGGACTGGTAAAAACTTCTCCGGAGGGCATGTTGGACTTGCCGTCCGAGTTGATCCATTTTCTTCCTTTTACGCCAAAAGAAATGGCCCAATCCGGATGCTCGTAGCGGATCAGTCCGCAGCGATCCAGATGATCCACGTACACCTGCTGCCTCGCACTGAGCGCCTGCCAGTGAGCAGCCGGATCTTCCTGGTCCAGAAAGCAGGCATGACGGATGAAAGCTGCGTATTCGTCGAGTGACATACCGGCCCTGTCTGCCGACTCTTTGGTGGGATACTGACACAGACTCCGCTTCAGGCTGCCGTCCCCGAGTCTCTTGAAATAGAGCTCCGAAAATGCGGCATGGGCTTTTTGGCGGATACCTGACCTGGAGGGATCTGCGGGCGGCAAATACAGGTCTGCCTCAAACGGCGCCCGGATCAGCAAATAGGCCGTGCATTGCCTCATCAGGTCCATGGCTCCGTATCTCAGGGCACCCAGTGCGGCATCGCTGCCCAGGCGGATCAGATCGTCTTCCTCTCCTTCAAAAGACAACTCTACCTCCACCCTTGCACCTCTCTGCAAGGCATGCCGGCAAAATGATCGCACCAGGGGCTCTGCAAGAGTGGTGCTGCGCAGATAGACCAGGTCTCCTTCCTTGAGGTACAGGGAATATCCGGCCAGGAGTGCTCCATACCGATCGATCCAGTTTTCTGTCATTTCTACTTGGGATTTGCTTACCACTGACGGCTCCTGTAAGGATACCGAATGATGTATTGTTTTTCAATCTCTGATTTGAGCAGTTTGCGCAAGAGCTCAATATTTTCCATGGTGCGGGCGGAGATAAATTCCATCGGACAGGCATATTGGGCACGACAGGACTCCTTGAGCTCCTCTTCCAGCTCACGGCGGGTGGCCTGGTCGAGCAAAGCATCAAAATGACTTTCGCGCCAGGCATCCATTTTGTTGAAGACCATGACTACGGGTTTGTCTGCCAAACCGAGCTCAGCCAGGGTATCCTGGACGGTCTTAATATGATCTCCACTGGCCGGATGTGAAATGTCCACGACATGCACCAGGATGTCGCTTTCGCGGACTTCGTCCAGGGTGGATTTGAAACTTTCAATCAGGTGGTGGGGCAGCTTGCGGATAAATCCAACCGTGTCTGACAGAAGGAAGGGCATGGCATCCCAAACCACCTTGCGGACCGTGGTGTCGAGGGTGGCAAACAATTTATTTTCGGCAAATACCTCTGACTTGCTGATGAGGTTCATCAGGGTGGACTTACCCACGTTGGTATATCCAACCAGGGAAACGCGGATCATTTCGTCGCGATTCTTCCTTTGGGTGACGTTTTGCTGATCTATTTTTTCGAGGTTCTTTTTGAGCAGCGCTATTTTTTCCTTGACGATACGACGGTCTGTTTCTATCTCCTGCTCACCGGGTCCACGCATCCCGATACCCCCTCGCTGACGCTCCAGGTGTGTCCACATACCCCTTAGTTTGGGATAGATGTACTGAAGCTGGGCAAGTTCCACCTGAGTCCGGGCCTGAGCGGTCTGGGCCCGGGTGGCAAAAATGTCGAGGATCAGAAAACTCCTGTCTATGATCTTCACCTTGAGAGCCTCCTCGAGGATGTTTTGTTGCTTGCCGCTGAGGTCGTCGTCAAAGATGACCATGTCTGCAGGATGCAGGTCCATATAGTCGCGGATTTCTTCCACCTTGCCCTTCCCTATGTAGGTGCGGCTGTCGGGTCCGTTTAGTTTCTGAACGTAACGCTTGATGGTCTGTGCTCCCGCCGTTTGGGCAAGGAATTCCAGTTCATCCAGATGTTCCAGCACGGTAGCCTCGCTTTGTCCCGGGAGTACGATTGCGACGAGAATGGCCTTTTCGGGTTCAGAACCCTTGGGCTTGTCTTTTTGTATGGTGTTCCAGCTTGAATTCAAAAGAAAAAAATAGTTAAACTGTGAATGCCGGACTTGGAGTTGGGGACCGGAACCTCTTACTTCAGATTGGAATATCCGCCCAGGTTGACCACGTTCTTGAAGCCCTGGGATTTGAGGTATTCGGTCGCCTGGCCACTTCTGCCTCCTGCCGCGCAATAGAGGTAGTAAGTCTTGTTTTTGTCAAATGCCGAAGCCGCCTTTTTGAAATCTCCATTGGTCCAATCCAGATGCCTCGCCAGTTTGTGGTGACCCGAATTCCATTCTTCGACGGTCCTGACGTCAATCAGGATCCCCGGCTTTTTCTCGAGGAGCTCCTGCACATTTACGGGTTTGCCCTGGGCCTGAAGACCTGCATCGTGGCTGCAGGCAAGACAGAAGAACACTGTCAGTACGGTGAAAATGAATCTTACAAGGTTCTTCATGACATTTAATTTAGTGGGTGTTGGCAGGCTCGAACTGCCGACCTCCGCCCTGTCAAGGCGGCGCTCTGAACCAACTGAGCTAAACACCCAAAAGGAAGCGCAAAGATAGGACTTTTAAGTTCAAAGCCATGGAAAAAAGGAAAAGAAAAACAGCGCTGGGAGGCCTGGGAAAAGCTCAATGACCCTCTGTGAGTTTGACAATTTCCAGCCGGATTGCCCTCAATACCTTTTTCTCCCTGGCCAGATCCCTTCTGAAGCTGTGTTTTTGCTCAGGTACACTCTGAATGAAGCCGGCGAACAGGTAAAGGGATATAAGACTCAGCAAAACGAGGAAAAGGGCGGTATGAAATGCCATGGATCCGGATAAGATGATCAGGGTGGCAATGACCTGGACCAGGATGACCACCGCGCTGACGGCCAATCGCACCGGAGGAATAAACTCCACGCTTTTGATCCTGCTGAAACTGAACCAGCGTGCGATCAGCAGGGGCAGCAGATAAAAAAGTGCTCCCGGCAGCCCCAGCAGAAAACTCAGGATCAGCCGGCCCATATTCAGAAAGCGCTCCCAGGCTGAAAGCCTTAGATGGTATTCGATGGAACGGACCTGACCGCTGTGTCTGCTGTAATCCCTGAGCAGGTCAGACAACCTGTCTCCATGCCTGCGGATGGCATCGATCACGCGATCGTGGATACGCCTGGCGCCGGCACCACTCATAACCTCTTTACTACCGCTGGAAAGTATGTCAGTCAGGCCATCGTACAGGACCGGATCCACCTCCTCCGGAATGGAAAGCACCACCTGTTCCATGGCTTCTGAAAAGACCGAGGTCAGGCGTTCCAGACGGTCCGCGGCATCCCCAAATTTTTCCATGAACTGTGCCACCGAAATGCCCTTCCCAAAAATGACCAGGGCATCATCACCTGCATGCAGCACGTTCCTGAAATTCACCCCACAGGGAATCACGATCAATTCATCCAATGGCCTTTCTTCCAAAGCGCCAATGG
>CAYXKO010000341.1:0-3412 GCA_964465435.1 uncultured Saprospiraceae bacterium
ACATTGATCAACAGGTTTGGATGTGTTGGTTCAGATTCCATTCAGATCGCATATGATACCTCTTTAGCTGCGGTTTATTGGCAACCTGATACGATTAATTGCTCCAATAAGGAAATTGTTGTTGGTTTTGGAGTGAACCGGAGTGGGGCAGTTTACAATTGGGTCCACGCGGATACGACCATTTTCACGAGGAATACTTTGCTGGTCGTAAACAAGCCAGGTTTATATAAAATATCCGTGCTGGCACCAAATGGTTGTAAGCTGGATACGGCGATGTTCATACCATTGGATACCTCGCTTCCATCGATTCAGGTTTTATCTAATACGATCACTTGCTCCAATCCGATAGCCAGACTGGAGGCGATTTTACTGGATACAACTCAAGACATTGTATATATCTGGGGAAAACCCAATGGCGAGTTGGACACCCTGAATCCCATTTACGTGCTAGATCCCGGGGTGTATCGACTTTCCATAAAGAGCGAACGCAATGGTTGCAGTCAGGTTTATTTTCATTCTGTCGGACAAGATACCATGGCTCCAAAAATTAAAATTTCCATGCTGGATACTTTAGTTTGTAAAGCTAAACCGGTCCGGTTGGCATTGTTGAGGGAGGATACGTCCCGTGCCGTATCTGTCTCGTGGACCACAGCAGATGGTATCATTTTTTGGGGACAGGACAGTATGGTAGCTTTGGTTGATTACGATGCAAACTATCAGGTCAGGGTGCGGGACAAGGTCAATGGATGCTTTACAGATCAGACCATCCAGTTGAAATCTTTAATTTCTCCGATTGAAACATTCCAATTGGATATTAACCGTGATTTTTGCGATACAACAAAGCCGATAGAGTTAAGGGTGTCGTCAATACAGGGGGGGGAAATGCCTTATTTCATTTCATTGGATTCTATCAACTTTATTCCTGTCAAAGATTCGGTTTTGTTAATACCAGGTACAAACCGGGTTTTTCTGAAAGATGGTAAGGGCTGCCTGTCCGATACCACATTACGGGTGCCTGTCATAAAGCAAACGATTCTACAGGTCTTTCAGGATACCCTGGTTTCTCCCGGGGCTGCTGTTCCCATAAAGGGTATAGTCAACAGGAATATCTCTGAAATTCAATCAGTAAGCTGGGATCCTCCTGATTTTATCGATTGTGTTGACTGCCTGATTACCACATCGAGGCCTGATAAGGATATAATGTATACTTTGTCTGTGGTGGATACTTTGGGGTGTATGATTCAGGGAAACATTCAGATCAGAGTCAACAGGGAGCTGACAATATATGCCCCTAATGCTTTTAGCCCCAATGGAGATGGTGTCAATGATTTTTTTGAAATCAATTTAGATCCGGCCCTGGCTAAGGTTTCCAGATTTGTCGTATTCGATCGCTGGGGCGGTGTGGTGTTTGCTTTGGAGGGAGCAGGGCTTTCGGGTCCGACTTTGAGGTGGGATGGATCAAGCCATGGGGTTTCATTGAATCCGGGGGTATACGTCTATCAGCTGGAATTAACAACCATAGATGGAGAGTTCAGACGGATTGTTGGCGATGTTACCTTGATCAGATAAAGGATTGCACTCCTTTAATTATCGATTTATTAAAAATCTTTGTTTGCCTGAATTGCGAGGCAGCGAATTCAAATTATTTCGTGTCTATTAGTTATTGATTCAATGATGCATATAAATGCAATTTTAACTTGATTGTGAAATGATTATATAATTGAAAATTTAAATTTCATTTCGATTTGTTTTGGTAAATTTTTGATTAAGTTAAAGTTGTATCTTTATACGGATTTTGGAATCACATATTAAATTAATTTAATTTATAAATCAAACAAAGGCAATATGAAGAATATTTACTTGCCGGTTTTTATTGGTATTTTTAGTCTATTGACCCTTCGACTGGGTGCCCAATGTACACCACCTGCTTCTGATTTATGCGAGGATGCGAACGTACTATGCTCATTATCAGAGGTAAACGGATACTGCTGTACTAATGTTGATTATTCCAACCCTACCGGTTGCAGTCCGTTGTGTCCTTCGGGCGGCGCTCCGCACAATACGGGTTGGTGGGCCTTTGTTACCCAGGGTGGTAGTGTTACCATCAATATCACTTTCAGTAACTGTAGCGTAAACGGGACAGGGGTTCAAATGGGAATCTGGGGGGATTGCAACTGTTCTGAATCCATTGTTTGCAATCCTGCTTGTAACGGTCCGGGTTCGTATTCACTTTCTGGTTCTTTGCAGGCATGTAAAACTTATTACTTGTTTGTAGATGGTTGCTCCGGTGACGTATGTGATTTCTGTTTGACCACATCCGGTGGCCTTCCTCCCATGTTGCCTCCACTGGGACCTATCGCGGGCTTGAGGGATGTTTGTGTTGGAGCCTGTAATATTAGATACAGCGTCAATGTAGGTGGATCCTGTGAACCAACGTATGAATGGACTTTGGATGGCAATGAAGTGGGATCCGGTACAGGTGAAGTTTCACTGGATTTTCCCGATGAAGGAGACTTTGTACTTTGCGTTACGGCCTATATCGGTAACCCCCAGTCCGGATCCATTTGCGACCAGGAGGGGCCTCAGTGCATCACGATTCGGGCCAGGCCAATTGCGGATAAGAGAGGGCCTGACTGGACCCTTTGCAACGAATATACTCCTTTCAGATGGCATGGCAACACAATCACAGCTTCAGGAGAATATCGACAACAATTTACGGATCGTGCCACTTGCTGCAAGTTTGACTCTGTCAGAAATTTCATAGTCCTTGATATTCCTGAAAATCCGGATGTTTATTATCTGGGTTGCATTGGAGATGTTTACACCGACCCTACCACGCGACAGTCATTTAGTTCCTGTCAGTTTGAAAAATTGATAAACTTGCCCAAATCAACAGATCCCTGGCGATGTGACAGTGCCTATAAACTGAATGCCATCTTTTTAAATTACAATGTCAATTTTAGGGAATACTGCCTTGGCGGCATGATCGAGATTGAAGCAAGGACCATAGACAGGACCCTTACCTGCGGAAACAGTGGCCTGCAGCAAGATCTTTCATACAAGTGGTATCTAAAGAATGATCCTGCCAAAAGGGAAATTGGAGGAGACGATCGCCTGCAGGTGGATAAAAAGGATGATTACTGTTTACAACTTACCGTAAATGCCAATTTCGGTGATAAATCAAAGATGTGCACATTTGATTTCTGCGAGCAGTGGGATGAGGATCAGTTCAGACCCTATGATGTTTGTCCCAAAGGGGACCAGCTCGTCTGTCAAGGCAAAACAGGGATTTATTTTGTGGACACGATCCTGCCTCAGGGCATCTTCATCCACAACTGGGTGGTATCCGGTGGAACTATTCTGACTCCCAAGGGAGGCATAGACACCACGGCCATCGAGGTATTGTGGAACA
>CAYXKO010000342.1:0-3400 GCA_964465435.1 uncultured Saprospiraceae bacterium
GATCAGATTGGACTCCAGCGAGCCTTCTACTTTCGAACCGGGTACAATCAGGTTTTTCCAATGGACCGTTTACTCATTTCAGCTGGTTTGGGGCTAGGGTGGGATCAGCGCAACTGGGACGGGAATGCAGTCAGAACTCCCGAAGGTATTTACGGGAGTCAGGGTTTTGATCACAATGATCCGGGTTTAGTGGTTGCTAATTTTAGTCATAATGCCTTGGAAATCATCCCTTCTGTTTATATTCAGACTCGGTGGGCCGAGACAGGTGTGGAAGTGGGAGTGCCTTTTATGCAACGGTCAGCCCCAGTCAGACAGGTTTATGTAAAGCATTATACATTGCGATATCTGTTGTTGAGAGAGTTTAATTTTGGAAATATCGATCTTCTAAGTCAGTTATTTGTCTACACAGACTTTATTCGGATTCAGTCGGAAATATTTTTGAAACTGAGCTATAATGGCAATATTTTTGGAGGGATTGCCCTGAGGGGGTACGACCGGAAAAGTCTGGATGCGCTGGGATTGATGGCGGGAATAAAGCTGAACAACAGCTTTTCTCTTTTTCTGGGTGTCGAAATGCCACTCAATGCACTCAAAAGTCAGTTGAATGGCTGGAATCAGGATTTTGGTCTCAGATATCGTTGGGGGGCAAAGGATGGAAGGCGTGGAATTCCCATCATATATAACCCCAGATGGTGATAAGTTTCTATTAATAAATGTTTAATATATATAATATTTATTTAATACAAAAAAATTTATTATTTACTTATATTGAATAATAAGTTTAATTTTGTGACGTTTTCAGACCGTGGTCATTAGCTTTGCCGGTGTCTACGTTAAAATTTTGAAAATAAAATCTGTGCAGTAAATGATAGAGTTTATATCTTTACGCACTTTTTTTGATCAAATAGTAGGTAAAACAGAACCAAATGAGGAAATTGAATCTTTCTCTTTTTGCCCTGGCTGTCATTTTTGCAGTCTCATGTGGAAAGAAGGCTCCAAACGGAGAGCTCGTAGGTGTGCAGGAAAGGCCAAGGTGGAATGGGATCAACCCATTCGGAATGGTCTATGTGCCATCTGGAAGCACAAACCTGGGTCAGGCAGATCAGGACTTCTTCAATACCCATGTCCAAAGAACCCAAACGGTCTCTATTTCAGGGTTCTACATGGATGATACCGAAATCACCAACAACGAATACAGGCAATTTGTATACTGGGTCAGGGACTCCCTCGCCCATGCCGCCTTGGGTCATTTTCAGGAAAGTGAGGATGGTACTACCGAGTTGATTGACTGGGAACAGGAGATCGATTGGGAAGACGAAACCCTGGCAGACCTCAATTTCGCCGGAGCGGATGCATTTAAAGGTGTGACCGAATTGGATACCCGTAAGTTCGTTTACGAATGGGAGTGGAAGGACTGGCAAATGGCAGCTCACGCCAAAGGCATCAAAAGAAGCAACATCATTCACAAGGAAAAGACAAACATCTATCCGGATACCCTTTGCTGGATCCGCGATTACACCTACTCCTACAACGAACCTCTTACCAGAAATTACTTTTCTCACCCTGCTTTCGATGACTATCCGGTTGTAGGAATCAACTGGAATCAGGCCAGGGCCTTTTGTTACTGGAGAACCTTGCTTTGGAATTCCTTCAAGGCCGAGGATGAGCCCAATTCTGAAGAATTCAGACTTCCCCTGGAATCTGAATGGGAGTGGGCTGCCAGAGGAGGACAGGAGCTTTCCATGTATCCTTGGGGATCCTACTACACCAGGAATGCCAAAGGTTGCCTGCTGGCAAACTTTAAGCCAGGCAGAGGTAACTATCCCGAGGATGGCGGTATGCATACGGTCAAGGCTGATGCCTACTTCCCCAACGAATATGGTCTTTACAATATGTCCGGAAACGTGGCCGAATGGACTGAGACTGCTTATCAGGACAATGCCAGAAACTTTGTGCATGATCTCAATCCTGACGTAAAATACGATGCCAGACCGGAAGATCCGGAAGCCTTTAAGCGCAAGGTCGTGAGAGGAGGATCCTGGAAGGACATCGGCTACTACCTGCAGTGCGGTACCCGCAGCTGGGAGTTTCAGGATACTTCCAAGTCTTACATTGGTTTCAGGACCGTGCTCACCTTCCTGGGAAGGTCTGCCAATGATTTCTAATCATACTGCAAATCATTTTTCATTCATAACTAACAAATTTCTTAATTGATTAAAATTTCAAGCAATGGCTATTTACAAAACTGGTTGGTTTAAGTACGGAAAGAACTTTCTTATTGGTGTTGGTGCATCCATCGTTATGATCGGTGCCCTCTTCAAAATCCTGTCATTGGAAGGTGGTGACGTAATGTTGACCGCCGGACTTGTTACAGAGGCTATACTCTTCCTGGTTTTGGGTATTCTTCCTCCGGAAAAGGACTATTACTGGGAAAAACTCTATCCAGGTCTTGACGATTATAATTCCAGAATCAATCCCCTGACTGAAGGTCCTACCAAAGCTTCCGGTCCCAGACCCATCAATGGCGAGGTGGTTGAAAACCAGTTGGGTGGCATGTTGGGAGAACTTCAGAACATGTCCAAGAGCCTGGGTTCCCTGAAAGCGCTTCAGGAAGTGGATTTCAGCAAAACCGGAGATCAGATCAAGGCAATGGGTAATTTCTATCAGAAGATGAACGAGGCTATCACCGAAATGAGTGCTTCTGTGGAAGATACCAAGAAATACAAGGATCAGGTATCAGCATTGAACAAGAATCTGACGAGCCTGAACTCAGTGTATGGCAACATACTCGGTGCTTACAAAACTATGGGTGGAGGAAACTAATTCTGAAAATTCAGAATTTAATTTCACTCATAACAAACGAATCTGATTAAATAACCGTAAATAGAAAAAGATGTCAATACCTAAGCAGCCGCGCCAGTTGATGATCAACATCATGTACCTGGTTCTTACGGCTCTACTGGCACTGAACGTTTCCGCAGAGATTTTCAACGCCTTTAAGTTGGTGAACAACAGTCTCATGGATTCAAACAAATCCCTGGACCTGGCAAACGAAAACCTGGTTCCCTCTATCGAAAAAAGAGCCAAAGCCAAAGTCGAGTTTCAGCGCTTTGCAGACAGAGCTCCAGAAGTCGTTAAGTTGGGCAATGAATTCTCAGCTTATGTAAATGATATGGTCAATGACCTGATCGACAAGGCCGGAAACAAAAACGGTACCGTCGACGATGGGGATTACATTATTAAAGGTGAGAAAAAGGAACTCAAAGGAAAGAAGGACAAGGATGTTACCACCCGCAACATGGTAAACGGGGGTAAAGGAACTGAACTGAAGAACAAGATCCTTGAATACAGACAGAAATTTCTTGCCCTGGTTGATGACTCTGTACGCGCAAGCATGGAG
>CAYXKO010000343.1:0-3399 GCA_964465435.1 uncultured Saprospiraceae bacterium
GACCATGAGGAGCGGGTTGAAACCTCTTCAGCATGGTTCCGCCATCGACAAAGGCTGTCTTTACATACAACTCAGTCTGGTCAGCGGCACCTTCACCATGCTTCTGCTCCCAGTTGTTTACAGCAGAAAGCAGCAGCTTTTCAAGCCATCCTGAAGCCTCCTTTTTGGTAAACTTCAGGATGTGCAGTGCCTGATTCACTTTTTTTCCCCGAATCAAATCCACCACCAATCTCATTTTACGCGGTGACATCGGACAATTTCTCAATTTAGCAACAGCTTCCATTTTTTTTCTCTTTTAAGATTATCTATTACCTGAATGTCCTTTGAATGTACGGGTTGGAGCAAATTCGCCCAATTTATGTCCCACCATGTTTTCTGAAACATATACAGGAATAAAGGATTTTCCATTATGGACAGCTATGGTCTCACCCACCATATCGGGGATGATCATGGAGGCTCTGCTCCAGGTCTTGATAACTGCCTTTTTGTTAGACTCCTTTGCCTTCTGTACTTTTTCAAGCAACTTATGATGTACGTAAGGACCTTTTTTTATTGATCTTGCCATGGCTTTAAGATGGTATTTGTCTTAATTACTTTTTGGTACTTTTCCTTTTAGAGATGATCAGGTTGTCCGAATGCTTGTGAGGGCTGCGGGTTTTGAGTCCTTTTGAGAACTGACCATTTCTGGATCTGGGCTGTCCTCCGGATGCCCTACCTTCACCACCACCCATCGGGTGATCTACGGGGTTCATCGCCACACCTCGGTTGCGGGACCTGAATCCTTTCCATCTGTACCTTCCTGCCTTACCCATTGTTTCAAGGCTGTGATCCGGATTGGACGTGGAGCCGATCGTTGCACGGCAGGTGCTGAGAATCCTGCGAATCTCACCGGACGGCATTTTAATCACCGCATAGCGGTCTTCTTTTCCCATCATGGTTGCGGCAGTACCGGCGGAGCGGACCATTGCGGCACCTTGTCCTGGGTGAAGTTCGATGCTGTGAATGCTGGAACCCAATGGCACCTCAGAAAGCGGCAGACAGTTGCCAGTCTCAGGGGCAGAACCCGGTCCGCTGACGATTTGTGTACCCACCTTCAGTCCGTTAGGAGCAATGATGTATCTTTTTTCCCCATCCACATACCACAAAAGGGCGATGTAGGCAGAGCGATTGGGATCGTATTCGATGGTCTTGACCGTAGCAGGTATTCCATCCTTATCTCTAAAGAAATCGATAATCCTGTATTTTTTTTTGTGGCCGCCACCTCTGTATCTCGTGGTCCGGTGACCCTGATTATTTCTTCCGCCTGTTGAGGACTTGGAGGAAAGGAGGGACTTTTCCGGAGTGTCAGTGGTTAGCTCCTGAAAAGTATTCGCTACTCTGAAACGGGTACCCGGAGTTACCGGTTTTAATTTCTTAACGGGCATACAACTAGAATTTACTCTTCACTAAAAATATTGATTTCGTCACCCGGAGCCAAGGTCACTATCGCCTTTTTATAAGCGGGTTTCCTTCCTCTGAGCATATTTTTCTTGGTATTCCTGATCACAGACTTTCCAGGTATGACCATTGTGTTTACGGATTCAACCGCCACGTTGTAAATGGACGTGATCGCCTTTTGGATTTCGACCTTGTTGGCATCCCTTTTCACTACAAAAGTGTATTGGTTGCGAGCCTTGGAAAGCTTTTCCGCCTTTTCGGTGATCACAGGTTTAATAATGATATCTCTTACCATGACGTTTGAATTTTAACTTAATGTTTCACTTATTTTCTGAACGCTGGACTCCAGCAGCAGAACCGTTTTGCAATTCAGGAGGTCATAAGGGTTCAGGTCTCCGGCTGCGCGAAGGTGAGCTTTCTCAATGTTGCGTCCTGACAGGTAAAAGCTCTGGTTGTATTCAGGAGAGACAACGAGGGTCTTCACACCTGAAAGTCCGAGATTTTTCAAAATTCCGTTAAACTCCTTTGTCTTGGGCTCGGCAAAAGTGAAATCCTCCACCACTTTGATTTTTGATGCGGCAGCCAACTGTGAGAGGGCTGATTTCCGTGCAAGAACCTTGACCTTTTTGTTGAGCTTTTGAGAATAATCCCTGGGATGGGGACCGAAGGCCCGTCCACCGCCTTTAAACATTGGATTCTTCAAAGAGCCCGCTCTCGCTCCTCCTGTACCTTTCTGTCTTTTGAACTTCTTGGTAGTCCTGTGAACATCGCCCCTTTCCGTGGAATCATGAGTTCCCTGCCTTTGGTTGGCCAGGTATTCCTTGATAGCAAGATACAATACGTGTTCATTGGGCTGGATGCCGAATATTGAATCCGGAAGATCTGCCTGTCTTCCTGTCGTCTGACCCTGTGTATTTAGAATATCGATCTTCATGACTTCCTTACTTTTTTTCGATAATAACAAGAGAACCTTTATGTCCGGGGATGGCTCCACGGATCAACAGGAGATTTTTATCCTCCAGAATTCTGGCAATTTTCAAATTTCTCACCTTTACCTGCTCGGCTCCTTTTCTTCCGGCCATTCTCAAGCCTTTCACGACTTTTGAAGGGTATGAAGAAGCACCGATGGAACCGGGAGCGCGATTTCTGTTGTGCTGACCGTGGGTGGCATTCTGAACACCACCAAATCCATGCCTTTTTACAACACCCTGGAATCCTTTTCCTTTGGTGATACCTGTGGCGTGAACCGTATCTCCTTCCGCAAAAATTTCCGTAATACTGATGGTCTCGCCCAGATTCTTATTCAGCCTGATGTTTTTAAATTCTGAGGATCTCCTCATTGGTTCGGCATTAGCTTTTGCAAAATGCCCGGTAATGGCCTGATTGGCATTTTTGGCTTTCACCTTACCGTAAGAAAGCTGAATTGCTGAATACCCGTCTGAATCCTCAGTTTTTATCTGGGTCACAACGTTTGGATTAGCCTCGATGACTGTAACGGCTATTGCTTTGCCGTCAGCAGCGTAGATGCTGGTCATTCCGACCTTTGTTCCTATTAATCCATTCACGACTAGATAGTTTTATGGTTAAGTTAAGGCATGGCAAATCGACTCACCATACCAAAAACAAAAAATCAATTAATAAATATCAGGATAATTTGACTTGAATGTCAACACCGCTCGGCAGCTCGAGTTTGGACAACGCATCCACCGTCTTGGGGGTGGGCGTATAAATCTCGATTAACCTCTTGTGGGTCCGAAGTTGAAACTGCTCGCGAGCTTTCTTATTCACGTGCGGAGAACGAAGCACGGTGAATATTTCTTTCTCAGTCGGCAGCGGAATCGGACCGGCAACAACTGCTCCGCTATTGCGAACAGTCTTGACAATCTTCTCCGTGCTTTTATCAACCAGGTTATGGTCATAAGAACGGAGCTTTATCCGAATTTTTTGATTCATGCCTTGAAT
>CAYXKO010000344.1:0-3379 GCA_964465435.1 uncultured Saprospiraceae bacterium
GTGACCATCTGGGCCAAGGATCTCAATATTTCAAGTTTTGATAATTGTACCCCGGCTTCTCAGTTGAGGTATTCTTTCACGACCAATCCGGCAAACGATTCAAGGCTGTTCACCTGTGCTCAGATTCCTGATGGAGTTTCTCAAACTTTTGACATCAGAATTTACGTGACAGATCTTGCCGGTAACCAGGATTACTGCGATACAAAAGTGATCATCCAGGATGGATTGGGCAATGCCTGCCCGGACAATCTGGGTGGCGGAGGAACCACGGCAACTGCTACCATTTCAGGTACCATCTCTACGGAGCAGGCATCAGTATTGGAAGAGGCCATGGTCTCAATCACCGGAAACATGCCGGCACTGCCCAAATATCATATGACCCGTAATGATGGTAAATATGTATTTGCCGCTTTGCCTCTTTCTGAAAACTATATACTCACTGCCGAGAAGAATGACGATATGCTGAATGGGGTGACCACAAACGATATCGTGATCATTCAGAAGCACATTCTGGGAATCCAGAGTCTGGACAACCCATATAAGTATATTGCGGCGGATGTAAACAATTCCAGAAGCATCACAGCCAGGGACATTTCTGATCTCAGAAAATTGATCCTGGGTATCAGTGAAGTTCTGCCTGCTGGAAAATCCTGGGTATTTGTGAATTCCGATCAGAAATTCAAAGATCCGTCCTACCCATGGCCTTTTGAAGATGCTGTGGTTCTTGAAAAACTGAACGGAGATCTCAGTGAAAAGAACTTTACTGCCATCAAACTGGGTGACGTAAACAATACAGCTGCAACCAGTCAATTGTCCGGAGCGGTTTCCCGTTCAAATCAATCTGCGACCCTGATTTTAGAGGGGATGGAATTTGAGCAGGCAATGGAAGTTGTCGTGCCGGTTTATCTGAATGGATTGAACGAGGTTGCTGGCTTGCAGGCAGAGCTGAGATTTGATACGGAGCTGATAGAGTTTTTGGATATCAGATCCGGTACAGCGAATGTGGATGCAAGCAATGTGAACAGTCTCCTGTTGTCGGATGGAATTCTAAGATTTTCAATTGACCAGGCTGCTGGTGCGGATACGCATGAGGCGCTGTTTTACCTGATCTTTTCTGCCAGGAAAGGTGGACAGATCAAAGAGGCAGTTTATTTGGCTCAGCAAGGTTTGTCTGCAGAGGCTTACGACACCAAGGGAGAGACTTATACCCTGGATCTGAGCTTTGGCTCTGGTTCCAAAGGTACGGATGTCAAGGAAGGATTTGTATTGTATCAGAACAGGCCAAACCCATTCAGTACGGTCACTGATATTTCCTTCTACCTTCCAAATGACGGAGAAGCAAGCTTGAAGATCTGTGACGTCAATGGCAAGGTCCTGAGACAGATCATCAGAAAGTACAATGCCGGTCTGCACACGATCCAGTTGAACAACAAGGAAATTGAGCAATCCGGAATCCTCTATTACATACTTGAGACGAGTGGACATAGAGCAGTAAAGAAAATGATCCTGATCAAGTAATTGGAACCATGCCCCCCGGTTCTAATGTCTTGGATGTTGCAGTCCCTTTGTAAGATTTGGCTGTGACGGGATCTCAGAAATTGTTCATTCCTGAAGAAACTCAAAATAATAATAAAAATGAATTATCTCAATAAAAAACTTTATAAAATGAGGATTTTATTTTACTCAGAACCTTTAAAAACCTTTCGAAGGGGGGCATTAAGCATCCCTGGATTTAGGTCCTGGGGTCTTATGACTTTGCTCGCGTTGCTGTCCACTGTATTTTCAATGGCACAGCCTTGTCTCACGGTCAACAAGACTCTCATTGGCGTGGCCCCTGCAAGCAGTGGTCGTGCCGGAAATATCGATGCAACTTTTGAGGTGGAAGTAACCAACACAGGTTGTGCCATTGCCCCCTCCATTTCAGTGAGGGATAATGCTGCTGCCTCGTTTGGTTCAGCATTCATCAGATCTGTTGGCTTGCCGCTTCTGGTTTACATTGACAATCCGATACCTGCAAAGGAAGGAGTGATCAATGGTGGCTATACAGGCGCCTTTCCAAATGATTTGCTGACAGACGGCAGTGGATTTTTGGTCGTTGGAGAAAGGGTGGTTTACCAGCTTACCTTCGAGTTGAATCCCAGGGCGGCCGGTGCGCCTGCTTTGTTGGGCAACGCAGCTTCTGCTTTTTCCACTATTCCCGGAGACACAGAACAATTTTCGCCATTGGCGGAGATTCCCAATTGTTGGGCAAATTGTC
This sequence comes from uncultured Saprospiraceae bacterium, assembly GCA_964465435.1. GTDB lineage: Bacteria > Bacteroidota > Bacteroidia > Chitinophagales > Saprospiraceae > Vicinibacter. Next base: position 2,258 of record CAYXKO010000344.1, read on the forward strand.
AGATGGCCTGTAACAATTCAGTAAACATCTCGGTCAACAGTTCCTGTGAAGCGGATATTTTGGCTGAAATGATCCTGGAAGGTGAATTAGCCACTTGTGCCGAACTGGGATTTTACCAGGTTACCATTACTTACAACAATCAGGTCTTGATGCTGCCCTTGAGCAAAAATTACATCGGCAAGAGATTGACCGCCACTGTCAGGAATATTGTTTGTGGAAACAGCTGTTGGGGCAACCTGGTCCTGGAAGACAAGACTCCGCCTGCACTCCGTTGCAGGCCTCGCGATACATTCAGATGTAATGTGAATCTCGACCCAAGGGTATTTGGATTCCCGGTAGATTCTTCGCTGGTGAATAAATCCGTATATCCATTCATCGTAAACGGTGTAGATGCTTGTGGAAGTGTTACCTTGACTTATCATGACAGTGTGGCGCAATACGACTGTACAAACTCAGTACTGAGTGCTACAGTGTACAGAAGATGGTGCGCAAGAGATGCCAGTGGATATCTTAACTGTTGTTATGATACCATTGACCTCAGCAGGGGTACGATTGCAGATATTACACTTCCTCCTCATTTTGACGGACAGCCCGGGCATAATGCCTCTCTTAAATGCGATGGAGCCTGGAAGAGACTTCCGAATGGATTCCCTGATACATCTGCTGTCGTTTTCGATGGTTTGGGCAATCTGATAGGAGGCACAGGAAGGCCATCGGGTATTTTCTGTGGCAACATCCAGTTCGAATTCAGCGATGATACCATTAAAGTATGTAATGGTTCCTATAAATTACTCCGTAAATGGCTGATCATAGATTGGTGTAATCCGACTAACAGAGTGAACTACATTCAGTTGATCAAAGTGGTGGATGAACAACCTCCTTTGGTGGTTTGCCCAACTACAATAACCATAAGCACCAATCCGCACACCTGCACCGGTTCATTTGTTCTGCCTGTGCCTCAGGCTTTGTTACCGAACACGGTTCCCGATGGAAGAACTCCATATGTAGTGGAAAACTGTTCCAACTGGACTTACAGTGTTTCTCATTTGCCGGCCATCGATCCTACTGATTGTACTCCGGATCCTAACCAGACCGGATCAACAAGAAATATTACAAGATTGC
>CAYXKO010000345.1:0-3362 GCA_964465435.1 uncultured Saprospiraceae bacterium
CCCTGGGTACTCAACGGCCAGGAAGAACCCATGTTTGACGGCATCAACGCATTTTCAAAGGCCCCCCTGACCCATCTTTACAACTACAACCGCGACTTCTACCGAGCCATGAACATCCACCGCCGCGAGAATCCCGCGCTGCATTCCACCCCGGAAAGCCTGCCTGAGATCATGTCCGGTTCTGACAACGTACTGGTGATTGAACGGAAATCAGGAAACGCCTCCATCGTGTTAATGGCCAACCTGTCCAATCAAAAGGCACAGTATACCATCAACAAGGATTACCGCTTTTACACTGAGTTCTTCACGCGGTCATTGGTAAGCTTTGAGCCGGGCATGCTCTACACGCTCGGGCCCTACCAGTATCTTTTGCTGACCAACATCAAATAGCCAACCGTGGAGATCCAGCTCTGGTGGATTGGGAAAACAGCTTTTCCCTATTTGAAAGAAGGCATCGGAGACTATGAGAAAAGACTGGCACATCTGTGCAGATTCCGCATCGTCGAGTTTCAGGCGGTGAAAGCCGTCAAAGACCCGGCCCAGATGCAGTCCGAAGAGGAGGAGCGATTTGCCCGACAAATAAAACCGGATGACCTGATCATCCTGTGCGACGAAAATGGCGACAAACTGAATTCTCAGGAAATTGCAGCCTACCTGGAACAAAATCTGAACCTGCACAGGGGCAGGATGGTATTCATCATCGGCGGAGCCTATGGCTTTTCGGACGCTTTCAAAAAAAAATGCCACAGGATGATCTCTTTTTCCAGGATGACCTTCTCCCATCAACTGTTCAGACTGATCTTCGCGGAGCAACTGTACAGAGCATTTACCATCATCAAAAAAATTCCCTATCACCATGACTGATTCCATGAGCTATGTCACCTGGGGACTTCTGATCCTCATGGCCGGAATATCCATATCTGCCTTCAGCCGCTATTCCCTGATAGAAGCAATGCGACACTATCCCTATCAGGAATCCAGGGACCACTCTTTTTACCGCTGGATGAGCTGTGGATTTGTCCACGGCAATTACCTGCACCTGATCCTGAACGCCTTTGTGCTCTATCAATTTGGAAGCGTCATTGAGCATATGTACGTGGCCAGATTCAGATCCGTACCCGGCAGCAGCCTGTTTCTGACTGTATACCTTCTGATCCTGATCCTGAGTTGCCTGCCTACCTATTTCAGGCATCGCAACAACCCCTCCTATGCCAGCATCGGGGCATCAGGAGCCATATCGGGGATCCTGTTCATTTACATCTACCATTTTCCATTGAACACCCTGTACTTCTACGGGGTCATTCCTTTGCCGGCCATCCTGATGGGTGTATTGTATCTGGTCTACTCCTGGTGGGCGGCACGCAACACCCACGATGGCATCGACCACGAGGCGCATTATTACGGCGCTGTGCTCGGCCTGGTCTCAGGAATCATCATCGACAACCTGAATTTTTGAGGCCGTGAAATTTTTACGACTAAATTTGTGCAGACAAGCAGACTTAATAATTTAGTAACAATGGGCAACTTTACAAGCGATGCAAAAAAGTTACCTTTGCGGCAAATCGGGAGAGCCCTCTGCGGAAATGAAAACCAAGAAAAGTACTCTGATATTCAACTACCTATATATTTTAAATCCGCAAGCAAAACCAACTTTCCTTCCTCTGTAAAATTTCGAGAAACATGAAACCAATATTGAACTTGCTACTCTTGTCCTTTGCCGTTTTGTCTTGCGGAGGTCCTCAATCCTCCCAAAACAAATCCTTGACGATCAAAGGAAGCGACACTGTTTTACCCCTTGCCCAAAAAACTGCTGAATCCTATATGGGCCAGCACAAGGAAGCAGCCATCACGGTGGTCGGAGGAGGCAGCGGTACGGGCATCACGGCCCTGATGGATGGCAATACGGACATCGCCATGTCATCCCGCGACCTCAAGGCAGAAGAAAAATTGAAACTGAAAGAAAAAGGACTGGATATCGAAGTGTTGACCGTAGGGATCGACGCCCTCGCCGTGGTCGTAAATCCCGAAAACAAGGTCCAAAAATTGACCCGGGAGCAACTGGAAGGAATCTTTACCGGAACCATCACCAATTGGTCTGAATTGGGAGGAGAATCCATGGAAATTGTGGTTTACTCCCGCGAGAACAGTTCTGGCACCTATGAATTTTTCAAAGAGCATGTAATGGACAAAAAGAACTATAGCTCCAAGGTGCTCAACATGCCCGCCACGGGTGCCATTGTACAGTCCATCAGCCAGACCAAAGGTGCGATCGGATACATCGGGATGGCTTATATTACCCCGGATGTACGGGCTCTTGAAGTGTCTTATGATGCCGGTGCCAATTTCTACGCTCCCAGCTTTGAAAATGCCATGAACAAGACCTATCCGATATCCAGGCCGCTCTACTACATTTTCGACAAGGCCAAGAAAGTAAATTTACAGCCCTACCTGGACTATTGTCTTTCTGCAGAAGGCCAGGCGTTGGTCAAGGAGATCGGTTTTCTGCCGGTACAACAGTAATATTTTTACATACCCCGACCCAGTATGAACCGGAAAGTGGAAAAAGGCATCGAAGTGCTGATACGCACCTGCGGGTATTTCACTTCCATTGTGGTCGTACTCATCGTAATTTTCCTGTTTAAGGAAGGAATCTCTTTCATCGGCGATTCGCCCCTCGAAGAGGGTTATGCGCTTTACCTGTCCGGGGAAAATCCCGTCAGTGTGCTTTCAGAAGAACAGATCAAAGACGTTTTTGACGGAAAACACAAAGTGTGGTCTGAGCTGGGTGGAAAACCCGACTCGATCCGGCTTTTTTCCCTGGATGATTTCAGCAAGATCTTTACGGAAGATCAGCTGGGCAAAGACCTGGAACACGTGGACCGTTGTACCCGCCAGCTGACGGACAGCATCCCTGGTGCTCTGGTCTTTATGTTGGAGGCTGCCATCGCAGATGACTCCGGACTGAAAAAACTGAATGCAAAATCCATCACCCTGAGCAGCTTCCTGACGGGCCAGCAGTGGTTTCCCACCGCCAAGCCCGTAGGGGTATTTGGATCCCTGCCTTTGTTTTTGGGCACCCTGTTGGTCAGTATTCTGGCGATTCTGATGGCTTTGCCCTTCGGGCTTGCCGGTGCGATCTATCTGGCCGAGATAGCGGACAAAAGGATCAGAAACTGGTTGAAACCACTGATCGAACTCTTGTCCGGCATTCCTTCGGTGGTGTACGGTTTTTTCGGCCTGGTGGTCATCGTACCCTGGATCCAGGAAACGCTGGGTCTGGCGGTGGGTGAGACGGCACTGGCGGGAAGCATCGTGCTGGCCATCATGGCACTCCCGACGATCATTACAGTGAGCGAAGATGC
>CAYXKO010000346.1:0-3354 GCA_964465435.1 uncultured Saprospiraceae bacterium
CTTTCCACCTGGATCTCCACCTCTTCAATGACTTTTCCTCCCGGAGCCTTCAGTTGTCCTGCAAGGGTGCCCGAAAGTCTGCGCGGACACAATCTGTTGTTGTCCTGGACAACTACCGTGGAGACGCAAAGATCCTGCAGTCCGGTGTATCGATCTGTCACCCAGACCTCGACCCTGCGCTGCCCTAGGCTGTCGCAGGTAAATCGCCTGTATCTGTCTGTGGTATCGCTGCTAAAAGAGACCACCACGGGATTTCCACAAATCTGATAACTGCCGCGGTCAATGTCCGAGGCCCATACGTCCACTACCCCTTCCGGTCTGCCGTCGCCATCCACATCCATGGAAGACAGATTTACTGCAATTCCGGACAAACAGTAGGCAGTGGGCCCTTTGCAATTGGCGACGCGCACCAGTTGGTCGCAAACCTCCTTGTTGCCACACTGATCTTCAAAAACCCATACGAATCGGTGATCACCCACAGGCAGGTCTCCGTCCCAGGATACACGGGCACCCTGGGTATGGTAAGTGCTGTCAAATAATCCATTGTTATACAGGTCCAGCTTGAAGGAGGATTTCAAAAGATCATCAGGAGTGCAATCGTCCACTGCACCATGACTGACTTGCACGCGGGTCTTGAGACATTCATTGCCGGTGATGCATATGAGCAGATCCTCGCAATCGTCCAAAAGTTTGGGAGGCAGTTTGTTGCTGACCTTGATGACCTGCGTGTGCGTCCAGGTGGGCACATAGACATTACCCAGTGAATCCACTGACTGCTGGCACCAATCCAGAACCTTCCACTTTCTAAGCACTTTAAAGCAAAGGGCACTGTCCTGGATATACCTGAACTGGTGATCTTCATAGGAAGTCGCAGGAAGGGAGCAACTCACCCTGGCAAATTCGGGAAACCCATATCCTGCCGGCAGATTGGCAGGATCTATATCAGCACCACAGGAATATAAGGTAGTATCCCGTGGCCATGTGATGTCATACTCATCAAAGAAATCAATGGGATTGACAAATATTTTTTGCAAACAGGAATCCTTGCGGCCCATATTGTCCGTGATCACAAACCAGCGACCCAGATACCCGATTCCGCATTGGTTTAAAGAAGTATCCACGCGCTCTACCATCTGGACTATGCAGTTGTCGTAGTAGTAGGGACCTCCAAACCTGCTTAGATCCAGGGTGTCCAGATCAGTCCCGCACGCAACGCTGTAATCGTGAGGACAGCGGATCACAGGCGGTGTCTTATCCTGAACCTCTGCCTCCACCATACAATCATTGAAATTTCCCGCCGCATCAAACGCCCTTAGTACAACCATGACCTTGCGGCCGGCATCTTCGCAGCAAAATTCTACGTATGGCCTGAACACCGTATCCCGAACCCCGCATGGTTCGCCAAAATCCATTCTTCTGACCAGCAATTTATGCAAGTGGCAATCATCATGCGTGTTCTCATTAAATACCTTGGCTTCCACCTGTACTACATCATCTCTGGTCAGTGCCACGATAATGCCCTGATCGCACACCATGGTGGGAGGATTCTTATCTTCCACGGTCACATGCACCGTACAGGCTTCAACATTGCCACAGGCATCAGACACTATGTACAGCACATTGTGCTCACCCGTCTCCAACTCAATGTATCCGCCATTCTGTCCCCTCAGTACTCCTCCGGGATATTGAATGGTGACGTGAAAACTATCCTGACAATTATCTTCGATGACAATAGGCGGCATCAGGATCCTGGCCAGACAGCCATATCCCAGATTCGTCGAGGCCGTGATGTCGTAGGGACAATGAATGTGAGGAGCCTCCGTATCAGCGATCTCAATCGTCTGAGGATGCGTCCTGATCACAGCGGTGCCACACCACCACTCCACAATACGCCACATTCTGAGTATTTTTTTCTTGCAACCATTGTCAATCAGTACGGCATCTTCGTAGGATGTACCGACATTGCACAACACGTTGTAGTCGGGCCAGAGTGGAATCCCATCGATTCGGGGTACGTCAGTGACATCGGGATGCGGATGGCCATTTGCATCGGTCAGATAGTTGCTGCCACATTCTATGTGACAGGAGTCAGCACGGGTAAAATTTTTGGGGAAGGTCACAGAGTCAATGGGCACGCGTGCCAGCCAGGTGGTATCCCGGCATACAGGACTGTTGTTGCCATATTTATCTGTGGCAGACCAGGCTCTTACGACGATCTTGACAAAATGACTGTCGCAGTAAAATGGAAAAAAGATCTCATCGACCAGCCGTATGCTGGCGTTGGGATCGCAATAATCGTAAAAGTGGGGTGCCTGTCTGTAGCGCACATCGTTGCAATACATCGTGTCTGTATGGCACTCTATGATGGGTGGAAATTTATCCTCCACGTAAAGTGTTCCCCAGCAGGAATTCAAAGAAGTGGAATCAAAAACCTTCACGGTAACGTGCTTTCCGACCCAGTCTTCCGTGATCACGGGACTTGTGGGGATCAGCTTCATGTTGTAGTCCATGACGTCCACCCTGTAACGGGCATCCGGACAATTGAGCCCTTTGGTCAGCAGCATCGATGCAAGCACCCTGGCCTCGCAGTTTTCAGCCAGGGAGATATTGCCCTTGCTGCGACAGGCCAAAGCACACTGGGCGCCGGCCTCACGAAACGCTAATGTGAAAAATAAGGAACACAACACGATCAGGGTCGTACTGAATCCCGGAATTTTCGGCCCCGAAGGGCATAGTTTTCTTACTCCGAGACAATGGAACATTGTCGGTAACATACGCATCAAGGTTAAAGGTTAAGGGCCGTTGTACTCTTCAAAAGAAGAATACGAAGACCTGAAAAATCAAATTACAGTTGGTCCGGAAACACAGGCTTCAAACTATGAACCCGGAAAATTTCTTTGGCAGGGGAACTAAAATGCTAAAATTTAGCCACGACTGACGCCGCGCATTCACAAGTTGGGTCAAGGCCTCGCAGCCTTTGGTGCTACAAAGGTATAGCTGCATTGATGAAAACTCCAAATTATAGATAAAATATTTTTTAATATTTTTTATTTAAATATGTAACTAACTGTATTTATTTGATTTATGAATTTAATCTTTTATTATTTAAAAAATATAAATTCATAATATATATCCTTTCAAGCCCTTGGAAAGCAATAAATCGCATTTTCCGCAATCGGCTTAACTTTGTAAAAAATTCAATGATGCGTACTCTGCTATACCTGTTCTTTCTGACTTTTGTTTTCTACAACAGGGGAGCCAATGCCCAGGCACCTTATGCCCTCCCTACCCTGCCCTATGAAGTCAAGGCTCTGGAGCCCTACATTGATTCAGCTACCATGAACATTCACTACT
>CAYXKO010000347.1:0-3324 GCA_964465435.1 uncultured Saprospiraceae bacterium
CGCATAATCGTCTTGAGCAGAATGTCGTCTGCCGAGTAAACAGGCATGCTAAGTTCAAGATACGCTTTGAGCTCCTGGAGCGCCTCCTCCCCTGCTCCTCCTGCGACCAGAAAGGCTTCAACCTTATCTGCTTTAAGTGAATCCACCAGGGGCAAAATCTTGTTTTTCAGCAGACCCATGTATTTTTCATCCCATTCGTACACATTCTTCTTTTCTTCAACGGACTTGATTTCACCCACTCTTTGACTTAAGGTAAAGCTGTCCTTTTTCTCCCCAACCCACATTGTATCGGTAATAAAAACAGTGTCCTGCCTGGTCACCATGGCCGTCTTACTTTTGAAGTAAAGCTTGGGACAGTTGATCATCAGCCTGCTGCGGGGCTCTCCCAAAATATCATCAGTCACTTCAGAACCATCGAGCCCGTAGATGACAAAATCGGAAATCTTGGTTATCGGTATGCTTGGTTCGCTTTTTATCTGATCCAAAACCTCCCAATCCGATTTGGGGTACGAGGCCAGATTGGCCATATAGTCCGCATCGGGAACATCCTTAATCTCTCCCGTAGCCTTGTTCCTAAGTTTCCAGGCAACAATAGAAACCTTGCCCTGTGCTTCCATTTCCTGCTCTTTGGTAGTCTTGACGTCCTTGCCATTGGTAAAGGGCCTGAAATCAATCATGGGCTCATTCCAGACAAAATTGCTCAAACAAAACAGGAAAAGTCCTGCTATGGAAATAACAGATATGCCACCGCGAATCACAGGACTGAATAGTTCATGCCATTTTTTGTACCTGAAAAGGAAAATCAGCGCGGGGATCATCAGGAAAACATCCTTAAGGAAGGAAGTGCGCGGATCCAGCTTTAGAAAATCGCCAAAACACCCGCAATTCTGAACACGCATCAAGGTTTTATCCCAATCACCCCATTGTGAAAATTCAAAAAAATTAACACCTGGCGGCACATATCCTGTCAAATAAGTGTACCCGGTCAGGATGGTAAAAAACACCATGATCAAAAAGAACAACCAGGAAACAAGTTTTTTCCGGGTCCCAATGATCAGGGCGACCCCGATCACAATCTCGAGCACGATCATAAACACAGAAAAACCCACTGCATACCTGAGAAGGAATGGGAAAAGATCTGCCATAAAAGACAAAAACGATCCGCGAGCTGTCAGTTCGAACTCCTTAAAGTACTCTTCCATTTTAAATGCGGTGCCCATAGGGTCAACAGCCTTTACAAATCCCGAGAAAATGAACAGGGAACCGCAAAAGTTCTGAAGAAAACTGTCAAACCAGGCATGAAACACAGATGCCCGTTTGCTGGCCAGATAGGTGAGCAGCAAGGCTACGATTGCAATGTAAACATTTAGGCTAATGATGGTCATGTAAGAGTCTTTTTGTCAGAGAATTACAAATTTGATTTAAAATTGTTGCCCCAATGGATTATTGGCTCATAAACAACTGAATACACATTTTGGAATGCAAATATCTGAAAAAATACAATATGAAGATGATCAGCAACCCGCTCTGTACGCTAATCCGTCGTAACTTGGCCCAGACTCCATGATCCATCTGATCTTGTGCATATTATTCACCTTTTCCCTTGGGCTGCTCTTCCGATTGTTTCCACCACAGCTCAAGATGTCCAATGTCATCATGATCAATTATGTCTGTTGCTCCTTGATAGGCCTGTTCTCTGCTGAACAGAAGCAAATGTGGCTGAATCCTCCTCTCTTATCTACCGGACTGGTCATGGGAATTCTATTTATCCTGGGGTTCAATGCCTTTGGGAACTCTGTAGTGGCTAATGGACTGGGTATCAGCACGGCTGTTCAAAAACTTTCTATTTCGCTGACCGTTCCGGCCGCATTGCTCATGGGGGAGGCATTGTCCGGCCTGCAATGGCTTGGCTTGTTGTTGGCCCTTCCTGCCATCTGGTTTTTGGTCCTTGAAAAAGAAGAAACTGCCCGGGAAAAGAAACAATCCTGGTTGCTTGCTGCCATTTTAATGGTGGCTGCCCTGATAGAAACAAGCTTTATGATTCTAAACAAAAAGCCCTTCTTCACCGGCATTGACTCATTATCCCTGACAGGGCTCATATTTTCAGGGGCCGGCATCATGTCTCTTTCTGCCGGAATAATAAGCGGCCATGCAAGGCAACTGCAAGCCAATGAAATTTTAGCCGGGATCGCATTGGGGGTGCCCAACTTCTGTTCTATTTATTTTCTGAACAAGGCGCTTTCAGGAGGCATGCCGGGAAGCCTTGTTTTTCCCTTGTTAAACTGTACTGTCATCCTGCTGAGCTTGTTTGCCGGTGTACTCGCCTTTCGGGAAAAGCTTAGCCCCCACAAGATCGCAGGCCTGACACTTGCACTGATATCCATTTTTTTGATTGGCTATTTTGCTGCCTGAGCTCATGAGCAACAAGCTGTCTTTTTATTACACTTTGAAGGAATGCTCAGAAGGTCTCTTTTCTGACAAGGGCAGCAAATTCATCTGTTTTGCTTTCCCTTGTACTCAGGAAAACGATCTTAAAACAGCCATAGACCGATACCGGGCAGAACATCCCAAAGCCAGACACGTCTGCTATGCCTGGAGATCTCATCCGGCCTCAGGGATCATCAGGTCCTCGGATGACGGCGAACCATCCGGCACAGCCGGCAAACCCATGTTACAGCAACTGGAGAGCAAGGAATTATACGAAGCTGCGTTGGTCTGCGTGAGATATTTCGGTGGAATAAAGTTAGGGACACCCGGTCTTTTGCGCGCATACAAACAGGCTGCGAGGGATGCATTGGAGCAAGGTATCGTCCTAAAAAAAGATATATCCCAAACCTACCGCATCCAGGGCAAGCCGGAATCCATTCAAATGCTGATGTCCATTGCCAAATCCCTGCACATTGAAGTCTCCTCTTTTGACCAACAAAATTGGTGCTGGATGGACATCAAATTACCTTTGGAACAAGAGAAGGAACTCATCGAAAAACTTCGTTCCAGATTTGAAAAAAACAGATTCGAACCCGGGAGTGGAGAATTTGTTCTACTTAATTGCAAGGTAGAAAAAATGGATGCATGATCACAGCAGGTCTTACCGGAGGAATCGGAAGTGGCAAATCCACGGTTGCCGAGATATTTGCCTGGTTGGGCATTCCTGTATACAATTCTGACCTGGAGGCCAAAAGATTAATGACGGAGGATAAAGAATTGGTAGCTTCCATTTCCGGGTTGCTAGGACCCGAAAGTTATCAAAAAGACGGAAGCCTGAACCGAAGTTGGATCGCAGGCCTGATTTTTAAAGACGAAACCTTGCTGACCCAACTCAAT
>CAYXKO010000348.1:0-3318 GCA_964465435.1 uncultured Saprospiraceae bacterium
TAATGCTTACTCTTATATCTGATCCTTCCAATTCTATTTTTTGCATTGATTCGCCCCGCATATATCTGTTGACTGCTTTCAAAGCCTTATTGGCGATAAACTCCATTTGCATCCCTTTGCAGGGAATCGTTTCGATTTCATAGCCCTCCTTGGAGTAGATGGTCAACTGGTCCTTTTCCGGGATGGTCTTCAGCAAAAGATCCGGAGCCTGCTGATCCCTGGTGATGTAGGATTTGGAGAAGAGGACAGATTCCAGTCCTTCACGCATGGCTTGATCCGTTATTTCCAGGCTCAGCTTGACAGATAGGTCGCCAAAACTTTGCTGGGTGACATAGACCCAGGCCTTGTCCGCAATTTCCCTGCTCACCGGTTTTTCCAGCAAGACCTTTGACTCGGAGGGATAAGCCTTGATGACCCTTCCCTTTGCATAGGCCTCGACAGAAGTGATATCGCGCGTATCCGGCGGGAACAGGCCCAATTCGGTACCCGGAATCAGGCCATGAATTTCGCCGGCCCTGACCAGGATCTCCGTATCTGACATCATCCCCGATGTCTTGTAATAGACCGGCTTTTCGAGCAATTTCCCATTGGCGATCTCCAGGTCCAGCTCCCCTTCGCACTGGGGATTCTGCAGCGGAGCTATGGCGCTCATCTCGAGTCGGACCTGATCAAACAAGGCCCGGTAGCTGGTCTCCGTACCCGCCTTGGTCAGGTGCTTGGCAAGCGCGTAGCTGAGGGAGCCATACTGTTCTCCTGCCTCCGTCTTCATTTCATAATTCAGCTGGTTGGGTGCAGAACCCGAAAAGACGACCATGGGTGCCATACGGGATGAAGCGCCCTCCTCAAACTGAGCTTCCGGCTTATCCGGGTTTGGAGCATTATTGAGCTTGTTTCTCAGAAATTCAGGGTCTGCCATGATCTCGGTAGCACCCCTGGCCCTGCTCAAGCCCCGGGTGCCGGTGCCGGAATGGCAGGCATCGAGCACCACAAAAAGCTGACCCTTGGGTCCCAGTTTTTGTCTGACAGCCTGCAAGGCCTTGCCGAGCTCATCGTCCGTGATGAGGTTCTGACCCTCATAGACCCCCTTCTGAAATTTCTTCGGGGAGTCATAGGGGACGATGCATTCATCGAGGCCATCCAGCTCATCCGCCTCGAAGTCCTGCTTTTGCTGTCCGTGTCCTGAAAAGTGAAAATAAACGATATCGTTGGCCTGTACCCGGTTTAGGAATTCCTTCCGGATCATTTCCAGGATCCCGTTGCGGGTAGCTTTTTGGTCTGAGAGCTCCAGGATCTGATCCTTCTGGAACCCCCTTTCGGCAAGGGTGTTTTTGATCAGGCTGATGTCGTTATGGGAGCTCAGAGAGCCCCAACCCCCTTCGGCAGGATAATTCCCGATGCCTATGAGCAGGGCCTTCTTGGTCTGAGCCTTCAGCCCGGATCCCGGGACCCAAACAACCACGAGAAGCAGGAATAGGATGCCAGAGACTGAACCGTTGGTAAATCGCATATTGTATAAATTCATGAAATCCATCGCAAATTAATACCTTTTTGTTCAGATTGGTTATCAGTTCAGATGAAAAACATATCCAGATCCGGTGAAATCAAACCTTTGAAAAACTGAGGCAGTCAACGGGTCCCTAAAAATCCCCGATCCGGAAATGTACCGGTTAATTTTTGTATGTGAATATTGTACGAAATTGCATTTAAGCGGTTATACTCAGATTTTAATAAAAACAGCGGTAGAGAACCATCGAAGCAAATCCGGTGAAAGTATAAGTCTGGACAGGGATCTCCAATGAGCATCCATCCACCTGCAGTCGCTGAGATTTTTGTTACAGGCTATCAAATCTGTAAGCTCCTTCGAAAAACGAAAATAAATATGAACCCCTGATAACCATTTTTCCCTTTTGGATACAATTGAATATTCCGGCTGACAAATATCGCAGCGATGTGATCTTTGTACAGACTGTGAAAAGTCTAAAAACAAATTTAAGGATGAACCGGATGGTCTTTCCGGAACATTTACATCCTTTTGCCTGAACCCATCCTTATGGATAGGTCCCTGTATAACCCCATCAAATCATCATTGGCTCCTTTCAGACTGAGATCCGGAAGGAGCATTTTATTTGAGCAAAACTAAACTCATAATCAAAACAAAGCATAAGAAGCTAGGTAAACAGAGCGAGAAAATTTAATTGAAGCAAAGGCACGCCAATGGGAAGAATGAGAATCAGATTGAGAAAATTCACTCCACCAAAACAAATCAAGCCAGAAATCAGAGGCACGCTGTTAGCGTGCTAAACTCCACGGCAATGCGCTTTCAGCGCACTAAATTCTGCCATAGGCGTCAAGAATGAGAAAATTCACTCCACCAATACAAATCCAGCCCTGAGGATAGAGTGAGAACGAGAATGAGAATGAGGGACTTTACTCCACCAGCACAAAGCCAGTCAGAAATCAGAGGCACGCTGTTAACGTGCTAAACTCCATGTCGATACACCAAAATCAGAGTGCGAAGGCACTTTGTTAGCGTGCTAAACTCCACGTCATTGCGCTTTCAGCGCAATAAATTATACCAAAGGAAGCAAGGAAATTTATTCCACCAAGACAAAACCCGCCCACTGGTATGGATCAAATCCCATATCGCGTAATTCCTTCTGCGCCGAGTGAAATGCATCGGGTATGTTCATTTTTTGCTCCAGCCATTTCTTATAAAATGTGGTCATCAGCATCGAGGTCTGCTTGTCCGGTACCTGCCAGAGGGACATGATGAGATATTTGGCACCGGCTATTTTAAATGCACGCTGCAGGCCATACACCCCTTCGTTACCCTGAATGTCGCCGAGTCCGGTCTCACAGGCAGACAGTACGACGAGTTCGGTGTTGGACAAATTCATCTGAGATATTTCATAGGCGGTGAGGATGCCATCCTCCATGCCCTCCCGGGCGGGCTTGCCTTGCTTCCACGCGTGGTTGCCACCGGCGAGGATCAGGCCGGAGCGGATCATCGGGTGCTCGGACATTTTGAAGACGGGTTCTTCGCCTGCAATATATTGAGGCTTTATTAAAGCCGCTTTCGCGGTTTCCTCATGCCTTTGGCTTGACGGGTCACTTGACGCACTGTCTTGCGTCATTCTGCCTTTGGCAGAACTCGTTCGGTCAGGAAAGAAAAAGCCGTGGGTAGCCAGGTGCAATACGCGCGGGGATGGCCTCCCCTGGCCTATGGTTTTGAATTCTTCTTCGGTAGCGTCCATTCCTTTTCTTAGGATGGTTTGATATCCATGACCATTCAAAATGGAAAGAAGGCCACCGACCTCC
>CAYXKO010000349.1:0-3317 GCA_964465435.1 uncultured Saprospiraceae bacterium
AAATAACAGACTGCATTAAAGAAAAATATGGCAACAGATCAGTCAGCAAACATTCAGGAAGGGCACTCTTCAGCTCCAAGTTGGTCAGGAGGGAGTGAACCGTTTAAAGCAAGTTATGGCAAATTGATGATGTGGTATTTCCTGCTATCAGATGCCTTCACCTTTTCGGCTTTTCTTGTAGCATATGGAACCCTGAGATTCAGCGTGCCCACTTGGCCGGTTCCGGATTTTGTATTCTCTTCCTTACCCGGTGGGATTCATCATAAACCATTGATTTTTGTTACGATTATGACCTTTGTTCTCATCGTAAGTTCCGTCACAATGGTGCGTGCCGTCCAGGAAGGTCATCGTGAAAATAAAAAAGGCATAGTTTTCTGGATGCTTATGACAGTCTTGGGAGGGCTTGCATTCCTTGGATGTCAGGCATGGGAATGGACGACTCTTATAAAAGGAGAACATATGTCCATCACCAAAAATCCGTTTGGAACCCATATCGAAAATGGTGTCTATCTGGAAGGCGATGGGCATGATATAAAAGAGGGCGACAGTTTTCAGGCTGGACAATCTTATCTGATCCATTATCACGATGGACAATATCAACCGCTCAAATATAAGACCGAGAATGGGGACATAAAGGAACAACAAATGGGACCAAAGGCATTTGGTGCACTTTTCTTCTTTATCACAGGCTTCCATGGTTTCCACGTATTCAGCGGTGTGGTTTTTCTCCTGATCATTATGCTGAATGTGGCCAGGGGGGTATATGTCAAACGGAGAAATGGATACGAAATGGTCGAGAAGATAGGCCTTTACTGGCACTTTGTGGATCTGGTTTTGGTATTTGTGTTTTTAGTGTTTTATCTGTTATAAATAATTAATCATGGGACATTTAAGTTACGAAGAGGGTAAAAAAGTTGTATTTAAAGGGTTGATACTGCTCGGTATCGTAACCCTGATTGAGGTTTTTATTGCGCTTTTAGGCAAAGGATACATTATCGAAGGGTTCCACCTCCCGGTCTGGTTAATGTACTTATCCATGATTAGCTTAAGCTTGTATAAAGCTTATTTCATTGTTTATGAGTTCATGCACATGCGTTATGAAGTGCCGGGGCTGGTGCGAAGTGTATTGTTACCCACACTGTTGCTGGTTTGGATGATAATTGCATTTTTTTACGAGGGAAATACCTGGAGAAAATGGCGGGGCAAGATCAATGACCGCCCTATAGCGGCTTTCTCTGCTCCGCAGGATCGCTCCTCCCATAAAAGCGAGGAAAGTCATTCAGGAGATCACAAACACAATGAGGCTCCAGTTGATGCTGTTGTTCCGCCGGATTCAACCTCGACATCCCAACCTGCCGATACCTCTAAATCCGGAACAACCGAACATAACCATCATTAATCCTTACTATTTTATAATTGTCAATATTTTAAATACGGCCAACTTATGAGCTCTAGGTTTAGAATATTGGCTGTTATTTTGATATTGATCGGCTTGCCTTTGTTTGCCTGGTATTTTCTCGATGCCGGCACGAGGATGAGGAAAGAGGCCATGGAGTCTCTGATACCCAAGGATGTAATCCAGCATTTTCAAAATACAACTTATGATGAATCGATCATAACCGATGATTCACTTAAAGGAAGCCGATGGTTGATAGCATTGATTGCCGCAGATTCCCAGACAGTGAACCATGCGGATGCTGTGATGCGTTTGCGCAAGCAAAGTTCCGAAGAATTCAGCTTAAAGACCCTGGCCATTGTAGGGCAAAATTTCGGAGAAACATCCGAGTTCTTGAATTCAAAGTTGAATTGGCCTGTCGGTGCAAACGATTTTAGAATTTGCTACATGTCATCTTCTCATGTTTTTCCATTTGGAGACAGCGTCTTTAACATACCTGATGAATTTAAAAATCAGTCACTTGTCATCCTGGTGGATGATAAGCTACAAATCAGGAATTACTATAAACTTTCTGACGCACATGACGTTAAGCTCTTAGTCAGGCATTTGCCTGTATTTTTAAGTCAGAAAAAGTAAGAGCGCATGTCTTTCTCTCAATCAAGCATTTCCCGGATGAATCGGATCGCAACGGTCATTAGCGTAGTTGTTTTGATTGTGGTGGTCCTGATGAGAAAAATTAAGATTGATACCTCGATTGATTTTTCCTTTTTACCACCTTTTTATTCCTTATTGAATGCAATAGCCGCCGTTATTTTGATCATTGCTTATTTTCAAATAAAGAATAAAAACATCATCGGACATAAAAGATCCATGATTGCTGCGCTTAGCATCTCACTTTTATTTTTACTTTGTTATGTCGTTTATCACGTAACCACGCCTGAGACCAAGTATTGCGGTGAAGGTTTGTCAAGAACGATTTATTTCGTTTTGTTGATCAGCCATATCGTTTTGGCAGCAGTCAGTTTTCCCTTCATTCTATTCACATTTATCAGGGGGTATACGATGCAAACCGAGAGCCATAAAAAATTAGCGAAATATGTTTTTCCCGTCTGGCTCTATGTTTGCATCACCGGACCTTTATGTTACCTTATGCTGATGCCCTGCTATGCAAATTAATTTTATGAGAGTTATCCTGATATCGTGCTTGTTTATTTTAAGCATATTCCAGAGTTATGCTCAATGTCCCATGTGCAAAATGGCTGCAGAAAGCAACATGAAGGGTGGGGGTGCGGCCGGCCAGGGTCTGAACAATGGTATCCTCTATCTCTTGGTCATACCTTATATGATGGTTGGGATTTTCTTTATCCTCTATAAAAGAAGTAAAAGAGTAAACATTCAGCAAGAGCAAAACTAATCCTCAAAATATCCCCTTATTAATTTTAGCCTGGGTATTTAACGTGTAGTAAGGTCTCACGTTTTATTAAATGAACCGAGGACTAGCTTTTTAGTAGGAAGCAAAAAAGATTCCGAATAATTTATCGAACACCCACCGGCTTCAGGGAATTGCCTTTAACACTCTTGTTGCTGCTCCTGAAACTCTCTTCAAAAATTTGAAAGGGGGTTGATTTATGGTGATTTCCACTAAAGTAAAGTGAAATCACTTCAAAGGTCTCTGAGTCAAGATATCCGGGAATGGGTTGAATAATTTCGAGATTTTCATCCATAAAGACAAATGTGGGAAATGATAAATTGCCCTGAGTGATCTCCAATGCCAGCTGATGGCAGCCTTTATTGCCAAAACTGGTATATTTGAATACTTTGTCCTTGAATAGTATGTCTTCTTTATGCTCAGCATTTAATTTGACCGCATAGTAATCCCGGCCTATTATTTTAATTACAGATGGGTTTTGAAAAGTGGTGG
>CAYXKO010000350.1:0-3312 GCA_964465435.1 uncultured Saprospiraceae bacterium
AGGTTCATGTCGGGTAAGCCCGGTGACTTTGAAGAGATCATCAAAAAACTGTTTCTCACGCCTAAACACGTCAGTCTGGATGTTTTTACCTTTGACCGGCAATCGGGTTTGGATTTAAATGGCACCACAGTCTCGCTGATTGATCTTACGGATACAACCAGAGCGCCCATTGTAATAACCAATTTAAATACAAACCTCAGTCAGTTTAAACTGGACAGGTGTCATAAATACAGACTGGTCGCTGAAAAGGAGGATTATGCCAGCGCGACGATGGACCTGGAGGTCGGCTGCAACGAAATTGGTAAGCTCTCCAGAAAATTATACCTGGACAGGATTCTGTATAGCTTTCTGCCTTTGGCCTTGTTTTACGACAACGACAGGCCTAATCCGAGAACCCTTGATACCATCACGAAACTCAGTTACTCTGCAACATTCGAAACCTATTATCCCAGGAAGATTGAGTTCATGAACAGATTTGGTCGTTTGTTCCCGGCAGGTCAGAAAGATACCATGCGATTCAGGGTGAACCGTTTCTTTGAGGATTCGGTTAGAGGGGGACATGAGCGATTGCAAAAATTTCTCAGCATTCTCGAAGAGGAGCTGGCCTCTGGGAAGAAATACGAAATCTTCCTCAAAGGTTATGCCAGCCCGTTGGCCTCCAATCATTATAACTACCATCTCAGCCAGAGAAGGATTGAGAGCGTCAAAAATGAATTTTACAGATATAAGGGAGGAGTGCTGCTGAAATTCATCAGTTCCGGCCTATTAAAAATCAGTGAAAAACCTTTTGGTGAGGAGGCGGCGCCCAGCGGCATCAGTGACGACTTGAAGGATCCGAAATCAATTTACGGATTGAGGGCAAGCAGGGAAAGAAGGGTGGAAATAATCGAGATTAAGGAATAAAGGCCAATTAAAGAGAAAGCATATGAAATTCGAAAGTGCATTGAGATCGGGCATTCTTAGATTGGCAAGCTGCCTTGTGTTTTTAGCTTGTTGCCTCTTGTCTGGCACCAGCCTGAATGCCACCCACATTGTGGGTGGGCAGCTTACCTACAAAAGCCTTGGCAAAGGCTGGTATGAGATTCAATTGGTGGTCAGAAGAGATTGTAAGTATGGCGCAGATACGGTATATTTTGATAATCCGGCCCTGATAGGGGTCTTCTATGGGGATCGGCAGAAAGCCTTCAGGATTGGTACGGATGGGGTAGTGCAAATGGAGTTTCACAAAGACGACACGCTTGGCGAAAAGCCCGACAAGGTTTGTATCAGCAGGTTTGAGGAGGTTTGTGTACATGAAGCGGTATACACCAAGAGGATCTTTCTCCCCTTTGATGAACGGGGTTATTATCTGGTATACCAGCGTTGCTGCCGAAACCAGACATTGACCAATATTGTCAATCCATTGGAAACCGGAACAACCTATTCGGTCCGTGTTTTGCCTAATAATCTGACCAACGAGGATTCCTCACCGCAATTTGGAGATTTTCCTCCCATTTATACCTGTGTCAATAAACCATTCAGTTTTGACCACAGCGCCACTGATTTGGATGGTGATTCACTTGCCTATGTCCTTTGTAGCCCCAATTTGGGAAAAACCCGGTTGCGGCCGGCTGACAGGCCGGATCCTCCTCCCTATGACAGCGTACTTTACCGTGGGCCCTTTTCATTGGCTGATTTGCTCAACGGTGGATCCGGAGGCACTCCTCTTCGGATCGATCCGGTCACGGGAGAATTGACAGCGGAGCCCAATATACTGGGCCAATTTTTAGTTGGGGTCTGCGTGCTGAAATATCGCAATGGCCAGTTGATTGGTTCTGTCGTACGCGATTTTGAATTAAATGTGGTCGCCTGCGGGGTTCAACCCACCGCGGGTTTTGACGTTGTTTCCGACTTATGTGATGGATTAAAACAGACATTTAAAAATAACAGCCTCAATGCACTTCAATATGAGTGGTATTTTGATTTCCAGGGAGACACAAGCCTGAGATCCATTCAATCAGATCCGGTATTTACCTACCCAAGACCGGGAACTTATGAAGTGGTGCTGGTAGCCAAAAACGAGGCATGTTACGACACCTTCAGAAAAACGATCACGATCATCGATCCCGCCTTGATGCCGGACTTTGATTATCAGATAGAGTGTATGCCGGACCTGATCGTCAAGGTCACAGACAAATCAAAAGCCGCTTTTCCCATTGTTACTTACAAATGGACCCTTACAGGGAATGGAAACAACCTTGGTTCGGCGGAAAAAGATCCCATATTTATTTTGAGCAGTGATGGCAAGCTAACCATTAACCTCACCATTACCGATTCCAATGGTTGTACGGCCACCACCTCGAAAATGCTGGAGGTAAAGGGCATCACCACAGATTTGATCGGTAATGAGGTACAGATTTGTCGTGGGCAGTCGATCCGGATCGTGAGAAATCCCGACACTTCAAACCAATACATATGGGATCCGCTCAAGTGGCTCGATGTAAGCATTCCGTCAAATCCCCTGGCAAAACCGGATAGTACCATTACGTATAAGGTTAAAATCACAAATGGCCTGTGTACCCTGGATCGCGAAATCACCATTTACGTAAAGGATAGCATCAGGTTTAAGGTGACAGGAGATACAACGACTTGCAATGGAAAAATTTCACTCATGGCCATGTCTGATTCAACCAATGTTTTTGAGTGGTCATTCAGTCCCTTGTTTGCTCCGATTGAAGCCACCGGACCCATGTTTATGACAAACCTTAACGGCAACCGCACTGTATATGTCAGGGCAGGTACCAAGGAGTAGTGTCAGAGCATAAGAAGTATCAACCTGCTAGACCATACCCTGCGACTGTCATTTGACAGGGAGTATCTGGCTTGTGCCGGAGACACAGTAAAAATCAGGCTCAGGTCCCTGGATCCGACTGACACCATTCGTGTAGAATGGCAACCTGACAGCCTCGTTGTGGCTGGACAGGGCAAAGGGGAAGTTTGTATCCTTAGCCTGACCCCGGGACGTCATGTGATTCGTTTTAAGGCTTCCAACCAACATGGCTGTAGCGCAGAGGATTCCATTTTGCTGGAGCTTGCAGAGGCTCCCAATGTCGAGTTTAAAATTGACACTGTTTGCGGGTCCCTTAAGGTAAAAGTCAGCACGAATGCCAGGGGTAAGATCAAATGGGATTTTGGTGATGGCATGGGCATGGCCACAACACCCATGGCGGAGTATACCTACAAGCAAAATGGAAAATATACCATCACCCTGACGGTAGATACCATTTGTACCCGATCTGCCAGCAAAATGGTCAATGTATTTTATATAAAACC
>CAYXKO010000351.1:0-3309 GCA_964465435.1 uncultured Saprospiraceae bacterium
CTTGCAGGAAGCTGCATTCCCGGGGACCTGCCCTGGCTTTACGGAGGGATCGTACACATGAAACACATAAGATCGGTCAGAGAAAAATCAGGTGGAAAATTTTTCCATTCCAGAATTCCGGATATCTATTCGGCCATGGTGCTCGCCTCAGAGCTTAATTCCTACGTTTTTTCACATGAGCCTTTGAGCATTGCCGGACATAGTCCCAAGAGCAACGGTGCCTCACAGCTCATGCACGACGAGAAGTTCAGGGAGCAAAGGGAGGATTTTAACAGGGGAGAAGGAGATATTGATTTTCACAGGGAGTTGGAGTTTATCCACGTATACCCCATGTTGGTTTGGGAGGCCTATCTACAGTCTTGTGAGGCAGGATGTCAGCGTTTTAAAGGGATGGCCGATCCTGCACAGCAACTGAGAAGGGTGGTGATTGATGCGGTGGCGCTGGGTTTTTACGAGGATAACCGCGAGTTATTGTTGCAGATGTCCCGCAGAATGGGTTGTGATCCGGTGAAGGTGGACAGTGTGATCCTCAGGAAAGGGATCAGATGGTATTTTAAGTTCCGGGAGTACTTCAGGGCCTGGTCCGGGAATGTTTTTTTTGACTGCAGGGCTGAGGGATATCGGGATATTGAGGCCGTGGCAACAAACCACCGGCGCATGCTGGCAAGGTATTCCGGCTACTTGAGCGCCTGGATGCACAATGCCGTACTGTTGTTTAAAAAACACCTATGGTAAGCGTCTTTCAGTTGGGTTGGAGAATGAGATATGCCGTGCCGCGGGCATTGGATCAGAGTGGCATGCTGAGCCGTCTTTATACGGACTTTTGCACCGACGGCGGACTGGGTTCAGCGCTGAATCATTTATTGCCCGTTTTGCCTGCTCGATGGAAGGAAAAATTGCAGGCCCGGCACACAGGGCTCCCCCAAAAAAGGATAAAGGACTATCCAATGGCCCTGCTCTTCCATAAGATCTTGAACTCCGGGATCAGGGACGAAGCGGATTCCTGCCGTCATTTCATGAAGTTGGACGAAGATTTGGGAAAGAGGGTAGTGTATGATTTGCAGGATGATCCCTGCAGCCACATTTATGCTTTTAATACTGCTTCCTATACACTTTTGAATGCTGCCAGGTCTGCCAAGGGAATTCTCGAGCAATGCAGTTTGCCATACAGTACCTACCGGGATGCTGTGATCCGGGAGTCTCAGAAATTCTCTGAGTGGACCCGCTATTCGGTGGATGAAAAAAAAGAGGTAGCTGATATCTGCGAATTTATCAGAAGGGAAGAGGCCGAATGGGCCCTGGCTGATCGCATTGTATGCCCTTCGGTTCACGTAAAAAAAGACCTGGTACAAAAAGGGGTGCCCGAAGAGAAAATAAGCCTGATCCCTTATGGCTTCAATTACCGTAAAGTAGTCAGCCCAAGAAGAATTTCCCCCGGCGCCGGATTGCGCATCGGTACTGTGGGTTATATTTCCATCCGAAAAGGAATTCATCATTTCTACCATACCGCTTTGAAATTTCCCGGGGCCGAGTACATTGCGGTTGGGCCCCGGGGATTTGATCTGACAGATCGGGCCATGAGCATGCTGTCTGTCCAGATGAGACTCACAGGTCAATTGAGCGCTCGCGCGATGGAAGAAGAATACGGGAATATGGACGTGCTGCTTTTTCTGACGATCGGAGAAGGGTCCGCTACCGTCGTGTACGAGGCCCTGAGCCTGGGTATCCCGGTGGTGACCACCGCTTCGTGCGGGTCCATCGTGGAGGATGGTGTATCCGGATTTATTGTAGAACCCGATGACCAGGATAGGATTGCCCACTGCCTCGAGTTGCTGTCCGAACCGGAGTTCTACCGCGACATGTCGGCAAAGGCGCTGTTGAGAAGTGAGTATGGCAGCTCACAGGCATACGCGCAAAGGCTCATTAGCTTCTTTCAGGATCTAGGGGAATCCGGCTTTGGAGAAAACCAAAAAAAAATGCATCCGGAATGATGAAGTTATTGGAATCGGCAATGAGGTCTCCTGAATTTTTTGGAGTGTCTATGGATAAGGGGCTTTCATTTATGGTCAAAATTTCTTTTTAGGATGTCTGTTGAGCTCGCCTCCATATTGCTCCTGCTTTGTGTCCTTTCACTGGGATACTTTTTACTCTTTAGGGCCGGGTTCAGGTCGCATTTTGTTTTTGGATTTGGCTGGATCGTTTTTACGGTCTATTACTTTGCCACCCCGGTGTATTTTTATATTCAGGAGAGGGCCACCATTTGGGGCAGTGCGGATGCATTCCGGTATGTAGGGGAGAACATCAAACCTTACTATGCCAGAGGCTTCTTATATTTTTCAATGGCTCTGTTGTTTCTGCTGACCGGATATTTTTTATTGGGAAGATTTCAAAACAAGTCAGCCTCCGGGATTTATCATCATAGAAAGGGCCTGCTGGTATTTTTGTTTTTTGTTTTCTTTTTTCTCATCATTCTCAATTTTCTGATATCCGGCATCAATCCATTGGATATCTTGCTTGGTTCCACGGATGAGACCCTGTGGACGGTTACGGGGGGCAGTAACTACCTCAAGAATTTTGCGGACTCCCTGATCACCTGTCTGGTGCTGGCCTGGCTCATCAAAGTGGATAAGCGCCTGTTTTTTCTCATGGCCATCCTGGCACTGGTCATTTTTCTGCTTATGGGATTCAGGTACCGGATCATCATGACCCTGGTGGGCCTTCTGACCCTGGGCCTGATGAATAAAAAAATCGGACCCTCCCTGATCTTGAGGTCGGTGGCAACAGGAGTTCTGATCTTGTATGTCCTATTGCTGATCACCTACAACCGGTTTCAGTTTGTCTCAGGGGACTTCGACCGGATGGTTTTTTCTCCGGCCGAATTTGAGATCGTCAATACCCTGGCGGAGCAGACCAGGGGTGCACTGGACGACATCAACATCATTCAGTATTACGAGACCCGGCGGGAGCCCCGTCATGATTTTGGCCTGACCTTTTTTTATTTCATCATCCGTGCAGTGCCCAGGTCGCTGGCCGGGGAGTGGAAGGACTCCATGTATCCTCCTCCGGCATTTCCGATCGTGGACGAGGCCTACAACCTGCCTGCAGAATGGGGACCCACCGGAGAGGCGCCATTGTTCTTATCTTATTTTTTGATCAGCGGTGGTTTTTCTGCCCTGATCCTTCTGAGCTTCCTGGCAGGTTTTTTGATCAGGTGGCTGCTGCGCAACAGGACATTCCGGGATGACCGGGACCTGGTATTCATGATCATTTTGCAAATGGCCTTGTTTCAGTGGTTTACCAGAGGCTACT
>CAYXKO010000352.1:0-3278 GCA_964465435.1 uncultured Saprospiraceae bacterium
CCGGTAAATTGCCCTGTACAGGAGTCGATGTAACTGCCTGGTCCCCTGCATGTAGTTTTGATGATAAAATTCTCCAGGATACCGGTCCCAAAATGCCATCACAGTCTTTTGCTGCAAATCCCTGTGCCTTTTGCCATTCTGCCACCGCTTTTGCAAAATCTGTTTCTCCTAAACTAACATTAGAAAGACCTGAATAAGGCAAAACGATGTCGTTAATCTGATCATAAAACTGATCCCAGCCCAGCGTTTTGCTGTACTTTCTGTTTGCTGCAATGGCATTTGAAAAATCGGCTCCGCCAGGAGTTTCTGATTGTATTTCCAATTCCTCTTCCTTCACCGGAGTGATAGCACGATCGCCCCAGGTACGCCATTCCGGAAGAATGGGATTTCCACTTCCACACTTAAACTCAGAGCCACCATCGGTCAAACCCATATTGTTTATGGCCCATTGCCCCACATGGAACCATACATCGGGTCCGGGATCGTTTTCTCTGTTTTCTGAACTCTGCCGGTGAGCCTGTATGTGGGTAATTCCAAGTACCAACTTCAGGTATCCGGCCAGGAATTTTCCGGCAGTCAGCTGTGAAGGAGTCGGATTGTCGTTTCCTGTTGACCCTTCGCCACTCCACCATCGGCCTTTAATGCTGGGGAAATTTCCCTCAAACTCTACAGCAACACTTCTGAAACTCAAACATTGTCCATGGTAGATGAGTCTGGATAAGGGATGAAGCTGTATGATTCTTCCGTCGAATAGAATACAAAAATGAGCTCCTGTTTTTAAGTAACTGTCAGGGTCGCTGAATTGACCTGTGGCACGGCTGCGACGCTTCATTGCCATCTGATGAAGTACAAAAGACCACAACTTGCGAGGATCTCTGAAACTTCTTGTTATCTCAGATTTTTCGATCACAGCCTTTGATGTGAAATCTTCTATTCGGGAAGCGGCCATCTGCAGATACTTTTCTACCAGTCCACTCCATGATGTTCCCGAGTATTTTAAATGTACATCCGCTTCCAGCAATGCTCTTTCTGTTTTAAAATCAGGTTTGCCCGTCACGGGAATTCCCTTCAATCTTTGAAAAGTGGATATGGCCTCGCTTGCTTTGGGGTCGAGCACATTGTCGTCATTCAAGGGCAAAGCAAGTATCTTGCCCACAATTTTTTTAGCCCAAGCCACGTGGCCTTCAACAACAGGAGCTACAATTTGAGGCGCTTCATTCATCAACAAAGATTCATGGATGACTTCATCGAATTCCAATGCTTCCAGGAAACCTTGCTGTTGTATTTCTGAACCACTGGAAGTAAAGTTTGTATCGGGATTTTCAAATTGCGCCTCGTTAGTTGCAGAGTGTTCAGAAAATGATTGATTCATTCCGTATTCCTGATGTCCTTCATTGACTGACTCTTGAAACTCATTGAACTGCTCCAGTTGAACTTCCCGAACAGGTTTCACAGGCTGCCCGATACCAAGTTTGGGAGCAAGTGCTTTCCAACTTGTTTTACCAAGAATGCCATCTATGTTGTTGCCTGTAAATCCCTCCTTCTTCTGCCAGGCCGCAATAGCAGTGGCAAATTGAGAAGGATTCTGTATGCTGCCTGTGCTATCCGTATTTTTTTGAAGATACGCGATGATTTCATAAACATAAGGGCCCCAACCTGCAGCTTTCTGATAATAATTATTCAATCTTTCAGCTTTCGAAAAATCAAGTCCCTTCTCCTCTTCAAATACCAGTTCGTTTAAATTTCCTGCTATGTTAAACTGGGTTTCCTGTTTAATATAAACATCAGGCTCCACAAGAGGGGTTTCAAAAGTCTGCGAGTTCAAATCATAAAACTGGTACATCCGGGTAGCTTTTGTGCTGTTCAAAAATAAATTGTGCAATCTCCTTGATCATTTCGGTCAGCACAGTAGCTGATGCTTATGTGCTGACCGAAACCAAGCTTTCTGATCAGGATAAACTGGTTACAAGAGGTTTCCCGTTTAGTTTTGGCTGATTCATGGAAACCACTGTCCTTGCATTCACATCCGGGTTTTTAATCCGGTGACCAGTTGTTTTCTCCCAGTTATTGATGAGCGTAAGGAAATTGTTCATATAATCACTCTGAACGGTAGGTACAAATGCTGCCGGTGCTATTGGAGGATTCAGACTGGAAAGCATGGTTTGAACCCATCCCGGGTTGTCGAGTGAACCTCCCGCTTCAAGCAGAATCATGACCTGATTGGCAGCTCCGGCCATCTCAAAGAGTGCCTGACATTTGGAGTGAGCCGGTACACCCACTTTGTTGCCAATTTTTTGCAATCGCTCACCAATGGTTGATGACTGACAATTCAAAAAGCGAACCACATCCGTATCTCCGGAGATAATAAAGGTGAACCAGGAGAGCAAAATTGCGGATGAATATTCTTCACGAGACAAATTGGTGTTCGCATATGTATCGCGAACCAGACCGGGACCAGGGTTAGTACTTCCACCACGGCGCGCCTGCATCAGTTCCTGAATCTGGATAGCCAGATCTACAGCCTGGTTGACATCTGTAGTATTTGCCCCGGAAATGTTTCTTGCATTGATGTAACCCTGCCAGATCTCTGACAAATATCGCTCAAACAATGCGATGAACTGCTGATTCGAGGCTTTAGCCTTGAAGTAAGGGAAGCTGTCGCCCGACCCGCTGTTAATGCCGCCAAATGCAAGATCCATACCCAGCATTCTGTTGTAGGCATTTCTGCGGTTGGCATCGTAAACAGGACGCACCAGACTGCGGATATTGGCAGATCGTGATCCTTCGTCTTTAAAGAAAATCCGTTCTGAATTGATAAGCCACTGGTAAACATTTGCCATAGCCTGAGGCACCACTCCAAGATCTTCATCCTGGAAATATTTTTCAATGACGCGTTCAAATATCTGCAGTATCCGGGTGTTCTCAAGAAGATAGGAATAGATGATGTGGTACCCGGGTGAAAAAGTGAAATCACTGATCCTGGTGAATGCTCCCGCTGAAGGCCATTCATATAAAAAATTAGAAGCTAATCCTGCTCCATGTCCATTGACATCATACCAATGCCGTGTAATGGCCTGTTCAATTATGGTATGATCATGAAAGCTGCAGTAAGTTT
Organism: uncultured Saprospiraceae bacterium; assembly: GCA_964465435.1. Taxonomy (GTDB): domain Bacteria; phylum Bacteroidota; class Bacteroidia; order Chitinophagales; family Saprospiraceae; genus Vicinibacter. Next base: position 3,116 of record CAYXKO010000352.1, read on the forward strand.
GTTTGTGGGCAAGCGAAAAACCCCAGTTCGGTGCTGCAACATTCATAATGTTTGCTGTATTAGCCGGAACAAAAGTTCCAAATGATGCAGGAAGATTTAAGTAGTCAGAGTCAATCGGACCAGAATTAGTCGGGCTGAGCAGTGTTGCGTATATGAGATTATC
>CAYXKO010000353.1:0-3275 GCA_964465435.1 uncultured Saprospiraceae bacterium
CCCTGAGAAACGCAGGTTTTGCCCTGAGTTCTTACCATCAGGACCGGGGAAAATTACCGGTCTCTGCAGAATTGGGGTTTTCAAAAAGGCTGAAACATCTCCCATTTATCTATTACATCAGCTTTCACCACTTGCAGGACTACAATGTGCGATATGACGATCCGGCCTTGTCCGCTTCCGGAAACCTGTTTGGTCCGCCCAAGGAGGTCAGTGCCTTTTCGAGAATTTCAGATAATTTCCTGCGACATTTTTCACTCGGTGGCGAAATGCTTCTGGGAAAAAAGGAAGTTGTCTCGCTCAGGATCGGATACAACCACCTTCGCCGCAAGGAACTGGGTGTTAAGGACTATGCTTCCTTTGCCGGCCTGTCATTTGGTGCAGGTGTGAAAATCTATAAATTCCGGATCGACTACAGCTATGCCATCCATCACCTTGCTGGGGGTGCCAGCCAGCTGGGCATCACCAGCAAGATCAGCAGTTTCTTTAAGGAAAGGGAAATGTAGTGAATTCCCGTCCCCCATTCCGGAAAGTCATTAACTTGTCCTTTGTAATTTCCCAATTTACATTCCTATGATACCCGAACTGATTTATTTGATTATTGGGCTGGCCCTTGGCCTGGCAGCTTTTTGGTTTATAAGATCCTCCGGAGGAGAAGATCTGTCATCTGTAAAAAAAGAAAGGGATGAAAACCAGATCAAAATCCGCATCCTCGAAACCCAGCTTCAGAAGGCAATGGCCGATTTAAGCAGGAGCGAGGAGGCCATCTCGGACCTGAACCTGCAGATCCGAAATCAGCTTGCGTTCGGATCCAATCTGCAAGGTAGCTTTGACGCTCAGCAGCAGCAGCTAACAGAAAAAAATGCAGAGATTGAAAGAATGACCTCCGCAATGGAGGGTCTCCGGAAATCAGAAATATCCCTGCAGCGCCAGATCAGCGAAATACGTGCGGAAAACCAATTTCTGCTGGAACGTCTCCAAAACCAAAAGAGAGACATGGAAGAGATGAAAAACCAATCCCAACTGGAGTTTCAGAATCTGGCCAACAAGATCCTGGAAGAAAAATCCCAAAAATTCACCCAGTCCAACCGCGAAAACATGGAATCCCTTCTTAAGCCGCTGGGTGAAAATCTGGACCAGTTTCGCAAGAAAGTGGAAGAAACCTACGACAAAGAATCAAAGCAAAGATTCAGCCTGGAAGACCGCGTCAAGGAATTGATCGAACTCAACAACAGATTGAGCCAGGAAGCAAACAACCTGACCCGCGCACTCAAGGGAGATTCTAAAAAGATGGGAAATTGGGGTGAGATCATTCTGGAAAGCATTCTCGAGCAGTCCGGCCTTCAGAAAAACAGGGAATACGTGGTGCAGGAAAGCCTAAAAGATGAAGAAGGCAAGGAATTGCGTCCTGACGTACTCGTTTTCCTGCCCGAGGAAAGAACCATCATCCTGGATTCAAAGGTCTCCCTCACGGCATACGACCGGTATGTGGCTGCCGAAACCCGCGAAGAACAACAGGAGGCTTTGCGTCAGCACATTCAGTCCATGAAAACCCACATAGACGAGTTGAGTCGCAAGAAATATGAAAAATTGGCCCGATCCCTGGACTTTGTCATGATGTTTGTTCCGATCGAACCGGCCTATCTGGTAGCCATCCAGGAAGACCGCGAACTTTGGGCCTATGCCTATCAAAAAAGGGTGCTGCTCATCAGTCCGACCAATCTGGTGGCTGCCCTGAAACTCGTGGCAGACTTGTGGAAAAGAGAGAGCCAGAGCCGGAATGCAATTGAAATTGCCAAGCAGGGCGAGCGGTTGCTGGATAAGTTCATAGGTTTTGCCGAGACCCTGGAAGAGGTGGGCAAACACATCAATCGTTCTTCAGATGCCTACTCGGATGCCATAAAAAAACTCAGGGACGGTAAGGGCAACCTGGTGGACCAGGCCATGAAACTCAAGAAACTGGGGATTGGCAGCCGGAAATCCCTGCCCAACAGTCTGCTTAGTTTTGACGTGGAAGAGGAGGAAACTACCCCAGAAGACTCCTCCGAACCAGGACAAAAACTGGATTGAATAGGTTTTGGATCCAAGATTTGGCCCTGAGAAAACAAAAATGCTTAACTTTGCGGCCCCGGTACCAGACACCGAAATGGCGGAATTGGTAGACGCGCTGGACTCAAAATCCAGTGACCTTTAAAGTCGTGTGGGTTCGAGTCCCACTTTCGGTACAGCAGCAAAAGAAAAAGGCGCACTTCAATAGAAGGCGCCTTTTTTCTGGTTTCACTCATTCATTCATTCTTATATCCGTATAGGATTCATTCCCTCGACTTTTCCCTGTTCCCAATGAGCTTCTGCGGAAGTGGCATGCGTTTTGAATATACATAACTGAATTCGAAATCCCGTCCTTGAAATGCTTGGTTTTCAGCTTTTAAAAGCAAGTAAAGCAAATGCTTCAGCTGTCTTGTCCAAACAAGACATTGAGATTTCAAAGCAGTAATTTTCAAAGGCTTGAAAATCGGGATCAGGTTTATGATTTTTTCATTCATTTCAGACAGAATAGCAACAAAAACTATACCAAAACTGAGTTTGGTACGGTTTTGGAAATGTCAGGCGGTTTTTCGTGCTTCCTGGAATCATGGGCATCCTAAAGTCATCCGGGAAATGGCTGTTAATAAGAACTGAACGCTTCCTTGCCCTCCAATCCGCATTTATCTTTGCACAATGAGCAGAAATCTAAGCCTTTACAACAGTCTTACCCGAGAAAAAGAAGCATTTGTTCCCCTGGCGGAAGGTCTCATTGGTATGTATGTCTGCGGACCAACCGTATACAATGACGTCCATCTGGGCAATTGCCGCACTTTCGTATCCTTTGATATCATCTACCGATATTTGATGTTTACCGGATACAAGGTGAGGTATGTGCGCAACATCACGGATGTTGGCCACCTGCTCGAGGACGGAGAGGACCGCATGTCCAAGGGTGCCCGGATTGATCAACTCGAGCCGATGGAAGTCGCCCAAAAATATACCAACGGCTTCCACAACATAATGCAGGTCTTCAATACCCTGCCGCCAAGCATAGAACCAAGAGCCACCGGCCACATCATTGAACAAATCAAAATGGTTCAGGAGATCCTGGACCGCGGATATGCCTATGTGAAAAACGGTTCCGTGTATTTTGATACCCCGGCCTTTATACGCGATGGCCATCCTTACGGCAAACTCAGCGGCCGCGTGGTGGAGGAGTTGCTCAGTGAATCCCGCGATAACCTGAAAAATCA
>CAYXKO010000354.1:0-3273 GCA_964465435.1 uncultured Saprospiraceae bacterium
CATCAGCACTTCAAATTCTTTGTAGGCTTTCAGGTATGGGTATGCTCCAACCTTTGCATTTGTTCAGATGGGGCAGTGTTGGACTTAAAGGCAAACTCTTTAAGAATGATCGCACAGCAAATCAAATGGATGGTTGAAAAATATCAGTTTGAAAATCATCTGAATTGGATGGAGGATTTGGGCAATTACAGCCTGACAGAAAGTCAGTTTGCGCATTTTATTGGAAAATGCAGAATGTATCCCCATCATCCAGAGAAAGATTCAATTCCAGAGATATTGATTACAGATGCTCAGATAAACTCAGTGGTCAGGGGTTATTTTTCAGATCCCAACTTTTCAGCCCAATCTGGAGAGATAAGCCTTTGGAAGCTGTACAACCTAATGACTGAAGCCAACAAGAGCTCCTACATTGATGGATTTATTGACAGAGGAGTGAATGGGGAATTAATCATCAAAGAACTGGCTGAAGGAAAAGCTGGAAGGTTGGAAAGCTGGCTGCTGGAATAGTATACATTATTTTAGTAAAAATTTGAAATAACCCGGGTTTGTATTTAATCATACAGATCCGGGTTTTATCTCAATCAGAAAAAATTGAATTTTTAATACCTTAAAATGCTCAGCGAATCATCTAAATGGAAATTTTTCGTAAGCTCTTTTTTGGGACTGGATGATTTCCGACATTTCATTCCATAATTTCTGCTTATCCTTGACTGGAGGCATTTTTTCCATGTAGAGATTTTTGATGTGCTCCATATCCTCGGTGAGATTATACAATTGTCTTAAGGAGTTGAGTATCACCTCTCTTTGACCCTCATCAGAATCGTCAACTAATTCAGGGACCTGATTGGTCCTAAGAAATTCCAGTAAACATTGCTCCAGCTGATCCTTGTCTCCTCTGGCCTGGGGGACAAATTTTCCATTAACCAGATGCAAATAGTCGGTATAAAATTTATAATTGCATTCAGAGGAGCCATAGACATATGCGCAATGAAAATATTCATGCCAGAGGTTCACTTTAAATGGATAGTCCAACTTCATAAATTCGCCATCAAAGGACATTCTGTCCAAATAGTAATAAAATTCAGACCCTCTATCTGGTTTGAATGCCTCTATTCGCACACAGCAGTGGGCTCCTCCAGTGTAGGTTGAGACAAACAGGATGTTTTCACCGACTTCTTCGATGTACATAAGCTTTGCAGTGGTCTTATAAGTAAATGTGTTGATGTACTCCCTAAGCGTGATAAAATCTCCTACATTGAATTTCTTTACATATTCCTCTTGCATTTCCTCGCTGACTCTTAATTTGACGTTTCCATCCGTATTGATGAATTCTGCCTCAGTTTCTCGTTTTGCTTCCGCAGGGGGCATTGCATTCTGATGTTGCCAGCAAAGACTATTGGAGTTATCCGTTAGTCTGGAGCATTGGTTTCCATTTTCCAAAACCGCCAGACATTGATTTAAGGCAGGCATGCCTGAAAAGCAGTCATCAGCTTCACCAATGATTTGTACTGAATACTGATACCCCTGATCATTCACAAATTGGGTATTTCCATTGGCGTCAAACTCTACTATCGAAAAATGGGACTGATCCATCCATCCTTCCGGAAAATTGATCCTTTGCAGCTGGTTGTCAGATACATCTACAATCAATTGGTATTCAGATTGGGTGCCTGTATTTGGGTTGAAGTATTGGACGGTTGCACAATAGGGTCCATTCAGTATTTTATTCCCCTGAATTTCACTTTCAGGTTCAGATGAACTATCAGAATAACTGGAACTTGTGGAACTCCCTCCTCCAAAGCAGCCAAGGCCTGACAAAAAGGCCAGCATCAAGATTATTTTCAATTCCTTTTTTATAAAGTCCATACCTTATTTTTTGAGCGCACCCATGATCTCCATGAAACACTCCACACTGGCCTCCAGATTTTCGATGATCTCTTCAGCCAAAACATCAGGGTCTGGCAGATTGTCCAGGTCAGTGAGGCTTTTATCCTTGATCCAGGTGATATCCAGGCTTGTCTTATCCCTGGCAATAATCTCCTCGTAGCTGAATTTTCGCCAGCGTCCTTCAGGATTTTTATCTGGATCAAAGGTCTCCTTGCGCTTGTGGATATTTTCAGGGTTGTAGCATTTTATAAAATCTGCAAGGTCTTCAAACTTGAGGGGATTCTTTTTGAGGGTGAAGTGTATGTTGGTCCTGAAGTCATAAAACCATACCTCCTTAGTCCAGGCAGTTTTGGAGGTAGGCTTGTTGTCAAAGAACAGCACATTGGCTTTTACTCCTTGTTTATAGAAAATCCCTGTCGGCAGGCGTAAAATGGTATGCAGGTTGGTGCCCTCCAGTAATTTTTTGCGGATGGTCTCACCTGCGCCACCTTCAAATAATACGTTGTCTGGCAATACCACAGCAGCCTTTCCATCGCTTTTCAGCATGGTTTTGATGTGTTGTACAAAATTGAGCTGTTTGTTGCTGGTGGTCACATAAAAGTCCTGACGGTTGTACGTAAGGTCTTCAGAATCCTGCTCTCCCTCCTCATTGGTAAAGGTCATGCTGCTCTTTTTACCAAAGGGAGGATTGGCCAGCACATAGTCCACACGCAGTCCACTGTCTGATATCAGAGCATCTGCAGGGGATATGAAGGTGTCGCTTTCAAAATCACCAATGTTGTGCAGAAAAAGATTCATCAGGGCCATCCTGCGGGTATTGGCCACTATCTCATTGCCATAAAAGGTCTTCAGCTTCAAGAACTCCTTTTGCTTCTTGTCCAGACTGTAGTTTTTGGGATCTGCTATAAAGTCATAGGCAGCCAGAAAGAAGCCTCCTGTGCCACAGGCAGGGTCTGCTATGGTTTTCATAGGCTCAGGCCTTACACAGGCCACCATGGCCCTGATAAGTGCCCTGGGCGTAAAATATTGCCCTGCACCACTTTTGGTGTCTTCAGCATTCTTCTCCAGCAGGCCTTCGTAGATCTTGCCCTTGAGGTCAGCACCCATGGTGCTCCAGTTTTCATTGTCTATCATGGCTATGAGCCTTGCCAGCTTGGAGGGGTCGTTGATCTTGTTTTGGCTCTTGGTGAAAATCTGACCTAAAAATCCCTTGGCATTGGACAGCTCATGCAGGGTATGCACGTAATGATCAAACAGCTCAGCCCCTTTTTTGTCGGTCAGACTTTGCCAGTTGCATTTTGGTGGGATTTTAAGATCTCTGTTGTAAGGAGGCTTGCTGAACTCATCTGCCATTTTTAAAAAAAGCAGATAGGTCAGTTGCTCCAG
>CAYXKO010000355.1:0-3258 GCA_964465435.1 uncultured Saprospiraceae bacterium
GACAGGAATCGACGCACGCCGGATTTTCACCCTGATGGTCGGTCCGGGTATCGACGCCAACCTAAAGGTGGGTTCCGAGGCTAATCCCGTAGGAGATGCTGCGGATGTCGTACCCACGATTGCCGACATATTTGGCATCAAGGACCAGGTACAAAAGGCCGGTCTTCTGGATGGCAATGCACGGTCCTTGTTTGACAGAATCTAACCACGACCCCCGATGAAGAAAATCAGCTTTGCCATTATTTTCCTGTGGGTCACCCTGATCCTGCACTGGGCCTGTGAGAAACCGGATATCCCGCGCAATCCCTTTGACGATTACAATCCCACCCAGGATACCGTCAAATTCATCTTCCAGGACCCGGATTCCGCCTCCATTGCAGGTTTGTACAGCTATATTTTCAAGCCCACCTGCGCCAATTCGGGATGCCACGACGGGACCTTCGATCCGGATTTCCGCACATTGGAGAGTTCCTACAACACCCTGGTGTATCGCAACTCCATCAAGAAGGATGGAAAATTCCTGTATCGCGTCAAGCCCTATTCGCTGGACAGCTCGGGCATCCTGGCCCGCGTCAATGGCGTTGTGACACCTCAGATGCCGATCCAGATCGAACCGGACTCCGACTGGGGTAAAAGAAAGGACCATTACATCTCCCTGATCCGCCGATGGATCGAATCGGGAGCGCCCGCCTTGGATGGCAGCATTCCGGCAGCAGGCCTTCCGCAGATCAGGCTGAAAGGCTGCCTGGCCATGATAGACGACACCACTTTTCTGGAACGGAGGCCATTCAGCGGGCCCATGTTGCTGGACAGCCTCAGGGACAGCCTGTATCTCTATTTTTCCTTTGGGCACGATGCACAGGACCCCCTGAGTTTCACCCACAACAAGATCAGTTTCCATCCCAATCCCCATGTGTTTGACAGCACGGCGGTGAACCTGGATCTGGAGACCGGCTTTCCGGCCATCCGGATGATCGGACTCTACGGCGACAGCGTCAGCTACACACACCGGGTCCTGATCAACCCCAATGTGATGATGGCCAACAGCAGGGAGCTCTATTTCCGCACCTATCTGAAAGACCTGAACAATCCCCTGTCTGAAATTCCGGCCCAAAAGGCCATTTTCTCCATGAAAAAATATATGTCCCTTGAACGCACTGATTAAATACGGGATCCTGGCTTCTGCTTTTCTCAGCCTTTTTTCCTGCCGCGAAAACGCAGAAGAACCGCCTTTTTCCATCATACCTGAGATCAGGTTGAAGGGCTTGTCCCATGACACCATTCTGGAGTTTGAGGACATACTCACCCTCAACATCCGCTATCAGGACGGGGACGGAGACCTTGGATTCGAAGAACCGGATTCCTATGCCGTGTTCATCAGGGATGCAAGGCTCACCAAATACGATGGCTTTTACCTGGCGCCGGTCGCGCCTCCCGGGGCCGTGATCGCCGTACAGGGCGACCTGAAGGTGGAATTTCCAAGCCTGTTCGTATTTGGCAACCGCACAGAGGAAAGGACCAAATTCTATATTTACATAGTCGACCGGAAAGGCAACAAAAGCAATGAACTGATCACACCCGAAGTGACCATTAAAAAGAAAGGATGATGCGCGCACGAAAGTTTCTTTTTATTGCGCTACTCCCCTTTGCATTCGGATTTCTGAAGGAATCTGCGCTGTCGGCACAACCGACCTATCCGATGCAGAATGCCCGGGTTCGCGATTGCGAGGGAATCCTGACCCACAGCGAAGCGGGAGAAGACAAAAACTACGACCACAACGAAGACTTTACCTTTACGATCTGCGTACCCGGTGCAACCTCCATCACCCTCGATTTTGAATTTTTTGCAACGGAACGGACCTACGACGTCATGACGATCCACGAAGGCCCCGACAAAACCGGCCCCGTCATTTCAACACTCAGCGGCATTCTCAACCCGCCTCCCCGCATCACGGTCAAGGGCGATTGCGTGACCATTCATTTTAAAAGCGATGACAACATCACGGCCAATGGATGGAAAATGCGCTGGAAGGTCCAATTTGAATTGCCCCCGCCCCCGACCCTGAAGGTATCCGCCCCGACCGCCTGTCCCCTGACCGAACTCACCTTTGAATTTGGCTACCCGGTCCCCTGTGACCAGATCGTACCCGGCAACTTCGGCCTCCTGGGTCCGGGAGGATCCAGGATCATCGCTGCCGAAGCCATCGACTGCATGAATGGAAAGGCTACAAAGTTCAAATTGACCTTTGACCCGCCGCTGGACAAGCCGGTAAACTACAGGATCAGTTTCACCTACAAGTACATCGACGAATGCGGCACCGAACACCTGCTTAATACCAGCGTCTTGTTCAGCCTCAACAACTGCCCGATTTACGTGGAGATCCGGATGCCCAACGGGGCAGCCTGCAAGGGTTCCTGCACCGATCTGGAGGCTTTGGCCACAGGCAGTCCCAAGCAGGTCTTCCGCTACCGCTGGCTGCCCGGCGGTCAGACCACTCAGACGATCCGGGTTTGCGATACGCTACCGGTCCGATATACGGTCATCGCCACGGACAGCGCCACCGGCGTGATGGATACCGCGGATTTCCTGTACACCCCTCTGGATGTCCCAAAAATACTAAACCCCATACCCGACACAGTGTGCGCCTCTGCTGCGGACTGGAGGTACCAGGTGGATATCCCCGGAGGTGATTTTTTTTCGCGTACGATTCCCAACCAGCACCGCAAAACGGGCGTGTACGAATTCTGGAGACATGCTGCCGGAAACAAGGTCAGCACGGACACGGTGACCTATGTCGCGCCCAATGGCTGCAAGGTGTCGGACATTGTGCACATCTATCCCATCGATGCCGGTGCAGACATCAAACTGTGCATAGGCTCTCCCGCCATACAGATCACCGGAGGCAGCCCTTCCGGAGGATATTGGACCGGACCCGGCATCCAGCCCGACGGCAGCTTTGATCCGTCCGTGGTGGGTAAATTTGATTTCGTGTACACGGCACCCAATGGTTGCACGGACATCCGGTCGGTTTTTGTCAATCCCAATCCGAGGATACTCAACCCGGTACCTGATACGGTCTGCGCCTCCATGGCCGACTGGCGTTATCAGGTCAGCATCCCCGGGGGTGATTTTTATTCTTCCGTCATCCCGCCCAACCAGCGCAAGTCCGGCATTTATGAATTCTGGAGACTCTCAGCCGGAGATACCCTGCGCAGCGATACGGTCACCTACGTGGATCCAAACGGCTGCAGGGTCAG
>CAYXKO010000356.1:0-3253 GCA_964465435.1 uncultured Saprospiraceae bacterium
GTTCCAGGGACCGTGGCCAAAGGGTTGGCGCTGTTGGGATCGTTCAAATACTGGGCGGGTTCCCACAAGTAATCATAACTTAAATCCGGATCAGGATTTAACCTTACGGGCTCCCCATTACAACTCAGAATGGTGTCAACCAGGTTAACCTGAATAAAGCCCACCTCAATGGTACGCGTGGTGAAGTTATTGCACTCCCCTTCCACCCTCAAGGTTACTATATAAGTTCCTGTTTTTTGATATTCGTGCAAAGGATTTACTTCAGTACTGGTATTTCCATCTCCAAATTCCCAGTAATAATTTCCGGGTGCGCTCTCATTAATAAAACTAACCAGGGTCTTATCGCAATTCTTATCTACCTTGAAAGAAACATTCGGCTTGCAAATGATGTCAACATCTATGGTATCCTGGCTCCTGCACTTGAACTGATTTTCCAGATTAATGATGTACTTCTGGTCCTGACATAGGGGAGCAAACGCCTTGATACTATCAGTACCTTGCCCGGATAGTACCCAGGTATTGGGAGTCCAGATATAGGTAAGCTTATGCTCCGGCCTTTTGTTTCTTAAAGAGACTGTAAAAGTATCACCCTCGCAAAATCTGAAACTTTGAAAATCAGAATCCGTAATTATTTTTTCATTAATGACCGTTATGCTGTCCAGGCCCGGGCAGTTTTCAGCCGATCGGGCTCTTAAGTAGAAAGTCTGACGATCTCTGACAGCCGTAACCAGGTTTGCATTGGATGTCAGGATCAATGAATCAAATGTTGGAGTAACTGACCATTCGATTGTTGAGACCACGCCTCCAATGGCCCTTAGAGAAAAGGTATCCTTACATATAATTGTGTCTCCCAGTATATCAATGTCAAGCAATTCATTGACCTTTACAGTCACTGAATCACTTTCAGTGCATTGACCATCTGTAATTGTAACGTAATATACAGTGGTTGAATCAGGATCCACAACCGGATCAGGGCAATCATTACAACTTATATTCTTGTTTGGCGCCCAATTGTATGTAAATCTGGCGTCCGGATTGGTGATCAATTTCGTGGATTCACCAATACAAATTGGAATAGCACTGGCTGGAAACTGAGGACGCAATCGATTGAGATATAAATCCGTCTCCGTTGAATCCACGCAGCCGCCTGAAGATTCAATAAACAACCTGATCTTGGCCTGACCGGTATCGTATATGGCAAAATTCGGATTGGTTACGGTTGATCTGTAGGAATTTCCTCCGATACTGACCTCCCATTTCCAATTTGAAATTCTTTGCAAGGAGTCAAAAGACTTGTCAGTAATTTGCAGATAAATGGAGTCTCTGCAGGGTCCGAATCCCAGATCAAAATCGGCTCCCAGCTGAGTGGAGTCATAGATAAAAATATCCTTGTAACTTGTATCTATACAATCCTTTGCTCTAATTGCCACGAGTGCAACCCGATACTTTCCTGGTCCCGGAAAGGTAAAGCTGGGGTTTGTATCCTTACTCACCAGGGATGACTTGGGATAATCAAAGATCCAGGTATAATCTCTGGAATTTAAGCTACTGTTGGTAAAATTGACCGTGCGGTTTTCATCGCAAATTACGTCTTTGTCAGCCTTAAATTGGGCAGATGGATTGGTGTTGCAAATCCTTACATTGTACTGAAAGTCTCTTCTGGTAATGGAAAGCAAAACCCCATTGCTGTCAAATTCACTGATGCACACTCCCACCAGATACTGCCCAATGATATTACTATCAGGTTGTCCCGTGATCAAACCTGTGCTTCTGTTGATTGAAAGTGGGACAGGACCTCCCATCAAATTGTTAAGACTAAAAGGAGGTTTATAACGCACTGTATCCTGAAGAGGCTGCTTCGGCGTGGAAGGTTTGGCATTGGCCGTGTCCGCTCCCAAGTACGGAGCACAGAAATTGTAGACCAGGTAATCCTTGTGCTTGGTATCCCTTTGATCGGCAGCATTCATCTGAAAACTGATTGGCCGGTCTCCGCAGACATATACCGGAGGCCACTCGCCTATTGCTGGACCGGAATTACATCTACGCAAGCCTGCTTCAGTGATCACCAGTGTGTATGTTGCCCCCGTGAGTTCCGGATCGTATATGTTGGTGATGGTTTTGTTTCTGCAGCACCTTTGGTAGGCCAATATATAACCTCCCTGCCTGAATGGCAAAATAACCTTACCCACATAGGTCGTCGTGTGAACGCACACGTCACCTCCGATCACCTCGCATTCCGTTTTCAAAATTTCATTTAAAGTGTCATCCTTGCTAAAAGGGATGGTAAGCACTCCAAACTTACCCAGATCGCGCAGTATATTGCCCCTGCTATCAAAAATCCCTATGTTGGCAGGATCATCAAATTCGGCTTCAGGACTGCCATTAAAGCAATCGCGCCGCAGAGTAAGTAATATGGTATACTCGTTTATTTTGGCATTACTGCAATAATATGTTAATTGTCCGCCGACAATATGGCTTGCATGTATATCAGTTATAAAATAAGTGGCCCCAAATAGAAAAGAACAAATTAAACCGATCGGGCGCAAGAGTCTGTTCGACATAAACAAATTATTTATTAAAAACCATTTATTATTAAAGTCTGCCTGCATCATCAACTCCTTTTAATATTTCCAGAATTTCTACTCTCCTTTCAAACGCGGCCTTAAGGCTGTAGATCGAATTACGAGTATCTTCAAGACTGTCACTTACATCTGTCGATGCCTTTGATTCTCCAAAAGGAATTTCAACGATCTCCAGAGTACCGCTCTTGATAAATATGTGAAATGATCCGTTCCCATAAACATTAAATTCATTCCTGATGGAGTTTACGCGTCTGCTGGATAGTCTCTGGTTGTAATCAGATTTAGCCCTGGGTGATGAATATCCCTTTAAGAAAATATCTATTTCATGACCTTCTTCGAGAATGATCTGAAGTTTTTCCATAAATAGTTCAAGCTTATCCCCGTTCAACTTGACTTCCTTTTCAAAAAAGGTATCGATTTCAAACATTGCTTTTTCACGGGATGGTCCTTTCAAGACTCTGGTATACTCCTTAATATACTGCCCCTTCTTTGCTACATAGTCGTTGTAAATTTTTGAAAAAAGAACGTTGGTCGTATCAGAATCAGAGCGTGGATTGGGCATATCATTATCAAAAAATAAACGGATTGGCAACAATCGTCTCAATTCGGCAATAGCAGATAACTCCAGGAACAAATTCCGCTGCAGATTTTCTCGACAAGAACCCATTACT
>CAYXKO010000357.1:0-3237 GCA_964465435.1 uncultured Saprospiraceae bacterium
ACACCACACACCACACACCACACACCACACACCACACACCACACACCACACACCACACACCAGCACACCAGCACACCAGACACCAAGCTACTGAAATGGCATCTTAATCTCCTATGGATGCTTTTGTTTTCCGTGTTATTTCAATCCTGCATTCGCCCAGAGCAGCTTGAAACAGATAGGGTAGGAAATTCGAAAGGTCTGATACCTCTTACGAATTCTGAGCACAATGATAGCGGAGGTCGTTTGAATTTATATGCTATCAGGACGATGAGGCGGATTATGACTTCTGCAGGAATTGTAAAGATGAGCTGGCCCGTAGAAGAGAAAGTTTCAGCAGGTCTTATCATGCGAACGGAGATGTCATTGGCACCGCACAAATCAAAGAAGGGGCTTATAACCTCAACCAGACAAAAAGTTTGCCCCACTGTCAATAATTTGAACCCATTGCCAAAGATACATTTATGCACACAAAGCTAATGCCCAGTCTTGTAGCACTGCTACTGAGTGGATGTTTTAGTATTCTCCTGTCTCAGCAATCCAATTGGAAAATCGATCCGAAAGTGAATCTGTTTTATGGATACACTGGAAACAATGTAACATACGAGATTAAGAAATTCAACTCAGTCAAATTTACCTACAGGGGCAATTACTGGCGTGGCCCGGCGACTGACTCATCCAGGTTTATCAAACGGGAGGAATACAACGGGATCGTGCGTACACGGGATTATTTCACCTGGGAGCCGGAAATCAGCCTCCGCAGACAGTTCTGGAAAAAAAGGATCGACCTTTGGATCAAATTCTTTTACCGGATGAAGAGGGTGGACTATCAGTATTACTTTAGATTTCCGTTTGATTACCAGGATCCGGATTTTAGCGAATATTATAATAACACTTCAGAAGCTGTGCATTATTTTGGATTTGGACTTCAGTTTGGCTATCATTTCAAGAGACCGGATATCTGGGTGCGGGCAGGCCTGGAGTACGAAGCCAATAATAAGAACTATTCGCCAGGCTTTATTGGGACAGTACTGGATTCAGAAGGCTATGATTTTCAAAGGGTATTTGGACGCCGTGGTCATAAGTTTGGTTTTGATTTAAGCAATGCCTTGCGAAATTATAATTTTGAAATCAGCAAGTTTTTTGGTCCCCGTCTGTATGCCGGGCTGAGCTTGAGATTTAACGCACCCGGTGATTACGATATCAGCATTTCTGAGTCATTTTATTTATTCGATGCTAGAAATCAGGAGTACTTGCAGAAGGGTGATATCAGCATGAAAGACATATTGATTGGATTGCACATTGGATATCAATTGGATTTATAGAATGATATCTAAGAAAAACTTATTTTTAGCATGATTTATTAAAGTAATTCATCGATGGATCGATATTTGATTGCTCTATGTATGTGTGTCATAATTCACACAAGTGTCCCGGCGCAATGGAAGGGCTTCGACGTAGCAATCCAGGGCAGCTTGCTGTATGGATATACAGGGCGTAACATGAGTTATTCCGTTAGAGACTTTAACATTTACAACGCACGTATTTTAGCGGATTACTGGCAAGGAGTTGGATCATCCCTGCCGGATGAATTGTACAAATTGAAATACTACAAGGGAATCACAGCGGTCAGGGACTACCTGTCTGCCAGAGTGGATGTTCAGTTGCGTCAGGTCGTGTTGTGGAGTCGCATGGATCTTGGATTGAGGGCCGGATATTTTTTCAAAAGAAGGGATTACGATTATTATATTTTGAATCCGATATTCTTATCATGGCCTGGTCAACTTATCAATTTTCCGACTACATCCGAGTATTTGCATTATCTGAATTTTGGAGTACAGGTTGGATTCAGGCTACCCAGATACAAATCCTGGCTGAGATTCGCCCTGGAGCGGAGTATAAACTTCAATCGCGATGTGGATTTTGTTATGCCTTACGATATTTATGGTCGAATGGACTTTAAAGTGAGACATATCCGCAAGTCTGGTTGGGACAGAAGTTTGCCATTGACTGTAGAATTGACCAGGACCCTCAATCAAAAATGGGCCCTTGGGATGAATGCAAGATTTTTATTGAGGGGAACCTATGACGAAAGTGTGGTGGAAGAGTTTGAATTGATCCGTGTGGGTGACCAGGAGGTATTGCAAAAAGGCAGGTATAAGTTGAAAGACATATTATTTGGAATCCATGTAAGCTATAAGATCTGGGAAAAATAGGGATACATGGTGGTCATTGAGGTTGGTGTGTTAATATGTCATCTGATTTTTTTCGCCCTGCTTAGTCTCTGGCTGCGTTTGAGCGGGCATTCACCCCCCCTCCAGGCGTAAGCTGTGCCTAAGTCTGAATGATGCCAAATTTATTAATTTGAATACATCACATTTGCCCAAAATAAATTTTAAAAATTAACTTTCCCGCTAGGCGTAGGCTTTGCCGGGGTCTGAGCTTCACCAAGCGCGGGACGAATTTAAGCTAGGGAAAGGGATGTAGTCCTTAAATTACCCGGGCAGGTAAATAGCTTCTGATCATATCCTTCCTGGTAGCAGTCTCACGCTAACTCCTGGATCAGTTTATCCACTCCTTCAGAAGCACTTTCTGCCCAAACGCGAAGATTAGTGAGCCGGCTGAGTTCGTGGTTGACGGCAGGTTTTTTGTCGATGTAATAGACCGGGATCCCCGGTGGTGCGTAGGCCATCAGGCCGGCCGCAGGATACACCTGCAGGGAGGTGCCGATGATCACCAGAACATCCGCCCGGGAGCAGATCAGCGCAGCCTGCTCCAACAGGGGCACATCCTCGCCAAACCAGACGATGTGGGGACGCAGCTGGCTGCCCAGAGGGCAAAGGTCTCCTTCATTCAGGTCCTGCCTCCATTCCATGACCAGTGAGGGGTCCCGCGTGCTGCGGACCTTGAGCAACTCACCGTGCAGGTGCAGTACGTTTTGGCTGCCGGCCCGCTCGTGCAGGTCGTCCACGTTTTGGGTGATGATCCGGACCTCGTGATCCTGCTGCAAAGCGGCAAGGCCGTGGTGCGCAGGATTGGGCGCCACTTCCAGCAGCTGCCGCCTGCGCTGGTTGTAAAAATCCAGGACCAGGGCCGGGTTGCGGTGCCAGCCCTGCGGTGATGCCACCTCCATGACGTCGTGGCCTTCCCAAAGTCCGTCGGCATCGCGGAAGGTCCTGATGCCGCTCTCTGCACTGATCCCTGCACCGCTGAGGACAACGATTTTTTTTCGATTCATAG
>CAYXKO010000358.1:0-3226 GCA_964465435.1 uncultured Saprospiraceae bacterium
GCCAGGATCGAGGCGCGGTCCAGGGTGCCCGGCGTGACCTACGAATGGACAGGTCCCAATGGTTATTCCAGCAGCAGGTCATTTGACAACAGCATCCGGGAACCCGGAGAATACGAGGTGACGGTCACCGATGACTATGGCTGCAAATCCACCGCAAAGCTGGAGGTCAAGGACAATCGAACCGAAGTGGACATCCGCATCATCGGAGACACCATCCGGTGCGGGCAGGACTCGGTACTGCTCAAGGGCACTTCAGTGAGCCTGCGGCCCGAATTCGAATGGACCCTGCCCGGTGGCAAAAAAGTACCCGGTCAGAACGTTTTTGCCTCCGATACCGGCTGGTATAAGCTCCTGGTAAAGGATTCTCTGGGTTGCTCCATATTGGACTCATTTTACGTATTCAATTATAAATCCAGCGTTCCGGTATCTGTTTTTAGTGATACCCTGAATTGTCTCAGGTCCAGGATCAGGATCCGGTATCAGACCGACACTTCCGGAGTCGTGAGCTGGAGGGGTCCTAACGGATTTATTTCAAATTCCAAACAACCCGAGGTGACGGATTCCGGTTGGTATTTCCTCAGTCTGACGACCAAGGATGGTTGCGTGGGCGAGGATTCCGTATACATTGCCGGTGATTTCGTCCTTCCTGATGTAAGACTAAGCGGTAGCGATACCATAAATTGCATCACTCCGAGTGTCGTTCTGAATGGTCAAAGCAATACAACCGGTTCAGTTCTTGCCTGGACCGGGCCTTCGGGGCCGGTGGGCAACAATGCCCAGATCACAGTAAGCGATTCGGGGATTTACACCCTCGTGGTCACAGGGCCCAATGGTTGCATTTCTTCAGATCTGATCCGCGTCCATGCCGATCTGGACACTCCGTCCATAAACATGTATTCAGATACCATCAATTGTTTGAGGACCAGCGTGGTGCTCGCCGTCAGCCAGGATACCCTGCTCGACTTTAGCTGGAAAGGACCGGGAGGCTACGTGTCTACCCTTGCCAGGCCGACGGTCAGCGTGCCCGGTGAATATACCTTGGTGCTCAGGGGGAAAAACGGATGTCCCCGTTCGGGTGCCGTGGTGGTGGTCGAGGACAAAAACTCTCCAAGCATAGGGGTGCAGGTTGACACCATCAAATGCGATAATCCGAGTGTCAGACCGGTGGTCTTTACAGATTCAATGGGCGTCCGTTTTAGCTGGTCGGGACCGGGAGGATTTACATCCAGTCAAAAAGATCCTGAAATCAAGGTTGGCGGGTTTTACAACCTGACTATAACCGGATCCAATGGATGTACCTCATCCACTAACGGAATCAATGTTCAAGAGGACCTGGTCAAGCCTTTGGTGACTTTGGAGGCGGATACCATCACCTGCAAAACGACCGCAGAGGTGCGTGTGACCAATATATCCCAGGGGACCAGCTTCAACTGGTTTGGTCCGGGTGGTTTCAGTTCGACCCAGCTCAAGGCTCCTGTTACGATAGGCGGCTGGTACCTGATCGAGGTGGTAGGAAGCAACGGCTGCATTACCCTGGATTCCGTATTTGTTTTTCAAAAAGATGTCTTGCCTGATATTTTTACCCGGGACGATACGCTGGATTGCAGCACCACCAGTCTCGTACTCAGCGGCGGATCTTCCACTCAGGGTGTGAGTTTTGAGTGGACGGGACCCAATGGTTTCCGTTCGACGAATCCTGCGCCGACCGTGATGGATTCCGGAGTGTATGTATTGAGGGTGATCGATCCCAACGGATGCGAAGCGACGCGAAGTCTTCAGATCTTCAAATTCGGATCGGTTCCCGTGATCGGTTTGACCCAAACCGATTCACTGACCTGTAAGGAAAATGTGACCCGCATCCGGTTGAGCGGGGTAAATGCCGGGGACAAGATCAGTTGGTCCGGTCCCAACGGCTTTGGCTCTTCGGCAGATTCGGCCGTGGTCAATACCGGAGGAGTGTACCGTGTGACGGTGACCAATGCATTTGGTTGTGTCGCCACGGATTCCATTTTGATCAATGATCTGAGGTCTCTGCCCCAGGCTGTGGTACGGGACGATACCATCAATTGCGGCAGGAGGAGCCTGGCCCTGTTTCTGAATACGCCGCAGACGGATCTTAACTTTAGCTGGTCCGGCCCGGGCGGATTTTCAAGTACGGACAAGAGCCCGGTTGTGGTTCAGGGAGGCAGCTATCTGGTGACCATCACCAATGCTGCCAATTGCCAGCTGGTGCTGAGTCTCAATATTGCCGTGGATACCACCGAGCCCGATCTTACCTTGCTGGCGGATACCATCACCTGCCTGAGGCCTTCCGCGCCTGTGATTGCCATCACGAAATCACAGGGATTTCAGATCGTCTGGACAGGCCCCAATGGATTCCGGTTCACCTTGCCCCAATTTGCGACCTCGGTCCCGGGTACCTATACGGCTACGCTTACTTTCTCAAGAAACCGGTGTTCTGTGACCAGGACCATAGAGATCGTGGAAGACACCGCCCGGATCCGGGGAGTGGAAGTGCAGGCAGATGATGCAACCTGCGGCCTCAACAACGGCTCGGTCAGTTTCCTGTCCGTCTCGGGAGGAGCGCCGGGATTTGAGTATTCACTGGATGGCGGTTCTACTTTTTCAACAACCCCTGATTTTTTCAATTTGCCCGGTGGTCAGTACCAGGCCCGGGTCAGGGATCGCAACGGATGTATTTTTGACCTGCCCGTAAAAATTGATTCCTCCTCAGGCGTGGCGCTCACCCTGCCTGTGGAACTGACCTTGCAGCAGGGACAAAGTCAGACTTTGAATCTCAGTTTCACCAATGCCAGACAACTCACCGGCATCGTTTGGAATCCCTCCGATCAACTGAGTTGTTCTGATTGCCCGAATCCCGTGGTCACAGCCCACAAGGATCAGCTGATCACGGTGACGGTCACCGATGAAAACGGCTGTACCGATCAGGCCAGTATTCAAATCAAGGTGCTGACCGATGTGCAGGTTTATTTTCCGACCGCCTTTTCTCCCAACGGAGATCAGATCAACGATTATTTCTTCCCAACCTCCGGGTCGGGCCAGGCTCTTGTAAAGCAGTTGAACATTTTCGACCGTTGGGGAGGACTGGTGTTCAGCAATGCAGATTTTCAATCAGACGATGCATCCCAGGGTTGGGATGGCAGGTCGCATGGACAGGATCTTAAGCCGGGAGTGTATGTTTATTTTGCAGAGCTTGTGACCGGTA